>JBBSMX010000059.1:0-23185 GCA_038232935.1 Rhodothermales bacterium
CAGTTGGCCCCCTGCCCCCCTCGGGGGGCTGGCGCGCAGCGACTGGGGGGGTCTACGGGGCTCGGCCAACCCCCTCCGCCCCCTACGGGGGCACCTCCCCGGGGGGAGGAGTTCCTCAACTGCGTAAGTCCTATGTCATTGGCGGCATCTGGTTCGGATAGAGCGTCAGCCAACTCACTAAGAGCAAGCACCGTTTCATACGTGTCGATGACAATTGCTTTGTCGACCCTGTACTCATCCTGTAAAGCTTCAAAAGGATGAAGATGATGCATTATTGCTAAGAAAAGTGTATAAAGGTTATAGGGTTTTACTAGAGCGCTCTTGTGAATCGATTCCCAGTGTACTAGGTAGCCAAACGCTTCGTCGAATAGCCTATCAAATATCTGTTCGCCATCAAACGAATTATCATTTGATTTATAGAAATTGTCAAGTTGGTTTTCGGATGCGCTAACAATGCCTTTATCCAAACCAGTAATAATCTCTGTTAAGAGTGTGGCATCTTTCATACGACTTAGCTGGCTTTCATTAAACGACCCCACCTCTTTTAGTAACTGAGCATACTTTTCGACTAGTCGTACAATAAACCATTTAAACTTCCCTTGATATGTTGCGTGCCTCAATTCTTGTCGATTGAGAGGTACAGTGTAGGAGTTAATTCTTCGAAAAACTTGGCGGATCTGCTCTTGGGTAGCGCCTACGAATATGTCCAAGCTCAACTGGTATTCTAGGAATAAAGCTTGGGTTTCGAAGTCTAAATCTGAGAAGGTTAAGCCGGAAAAATCACTATTACCTGAGATTCTGAACTTGTCTTTGTAGAAATCTAAAATTGTAGTGCTTCGCTGTTGGCCGTCTACAATTTCTTTTATCGTTTTTCGACTCTTTAAATCGGTAATCTGATACAATGAAAGCTTGGGAACCGGAAAGCCGAGAAGCATCGAGTCTATTAGGTACGATCGAGCCTTGGAAGGCCAAACCTTTCTCGATCGTTGGTAGTCTCGATTTACAACAATTTTGCCTTCTTCCATCTCCTCGCAGTATGAGGCAATGGTGGTTGTAGAGGTAATGACTTTCATGGCGCGTCGAGTTTCATATTGGACTCGGTAAGGTGTTGTAAAATTAACGCTCGGGCTATGGGGTTTCCTGTATGTGTGGGTGTATGCGTTACAAGACTCCGAGTATTTGCATAATACGCAGTAGCAGACTATGGCAGACAGACGTATGCGTCACCCATCGTCGATGTCGCCGAGGAGGAACTGCCCATTGATCTCCATGAACGAGGCGTAGATCGACCCGGTCTCGCCGGGCTGTCCGGGGCGGAGGAAGTCGATCTGGAGGACGTGCCACGTGCCCTCGCTCTCCCGGTCTGTTGAGTAGCGGGCGAAGCCGTAGCCGGTCGGGCCGACGTGCTCGACGAACGCGCGCAGCCGCCGCGCGAAGTCGTCGGCACGGGCACGGTCGGCGGGTACGGCCGGATCGCAGGGCCAGACGCGGTACGAGCCGTCGGCCTCTTCGGCGTAGCACCCGACGAGCGGCGCGACGGCCTCGACGTTCGGGGCATGCCGGAGGAGCGCTTCCATCCGCGCTTTCACCCGCGCCTCGTCGGCGGGCGATGGGGACGGTTGCGGTGGAGGCATCCCCGAAACATCGGCGAGGAGCATCTGCCCGTCCACTTCGATGAACGTCAGCAGCGGGAGGTCGGGCGCGTCCGGCCGGCGGCGGACTTTGACCTGAGCGAAGTGCAGCGTCAGGTCGCCTTCGCGCTCCGTGCGGTACGAGTCAGCGACGTAGGGAATCGCTTCGCCGAACATAGTGCGGAGGTGATCGAGGAGGGGGGCGATGCGCTCGGCGTGAGACATGGGGTCACACGGGAAGAACTCGCGGTCGGTGGTGAAGCAGACGACGAGCGGGGCAAGCGTCGTGGTATTGCCCGCGCGGGCGGCCGTCACGGCGGCGTCAAGCGCCGCGACGACGCGGGCTTCGTCTGCAGACGCCATACCGGGCTGTCCGGCGGCTGTGGCGGCGAGAAGGAGGAACGCGAGGGGGAGAGCGCGCATGGCAGAGCGGTATCGGGTGACAAAACAGCACGATACGCGTTATGATGGTGCGCAGCAACCGGCCGGCGTCGGGACCGCTGAACCCTTCGGGAGTTCGTTCGTTCTGCTCGCTCGGACAGATCGCCCGCTCCGTCGAGGGAGTACCTTTGCTCAGATCAACGCCAGCCCCATGACTGACCGCCACACCCGCCTCCTCCATCTTCTCGCCGACCGCATCCTCGTCCTCGATGGGGCGATGGGCACGATGATCCAGCAACACACGCTGGACGAGGCCGCCTTTCGCGGCGAGCGCTTCGCCGAGTGGGCGCAGCCGCTGAAGGGGAACAACGACCTCCTCACGCTGACGCAGCCCGCGATCATCCGCGATATCCACCGCGCGTTCCTCAACGCAGGCTCGGATATCATCGAGACGAACACGTTCAACAGCACGTCGATCTCGCAGGCGGACTACGGGATGGAAGGGCTCGTCTATGAGCTCAACCTCGCCGCCGCCCGGCTCGCGCGCGAAGCCGCCGACGCGAAGACAGCCGAGACGCCCGACCGGCCGCGCTTCGTCGCCGGCGCGCTCGGGCCGACGAACAAGACGCTCTCGCTCTCGCCCGACGTGAACGACCCCGGCTTCCGCGCGCTCAGCTACGACGCCCTCCGCGACGCGTACTGCGAGCAGATTGCCGGGCTCGTCGATGGCGGCGTGGACGTGTTGCTGATCGAGACGATCTTCGACACGCTCAACGCGAAGGCGGCGATCTCGGCCGTGATCCGCCACGCCGAGGAGACGGGCACGCAGCTCCCCGTGATGCTCTCCGGCACGATCGTCGACATGAGCGGGCGGACGCTCTCGGGGCAGACCGTCGAGGCGTTCTGGCTCTCGCTCAGCCACTGCCCGAACCTGCTTTCCATCGGGCTCAACTGCGCGCTCGGCTCGGCGCAGATGCGGCCGTTCATCGAGGCGCTCTCGAACGTCGCCACCGTTCCCACGAGCCTCTACCCGAACGCCGGGCTGCCGAACGAGATGGGCGGCTACGACGAGTCACCGCAGTTCATGGCCGAGCAGGTCGGCGCGTACGCCGAGGCCGGTTTCGTCAACATCGTCGGCGGCTGCTGCGGGACGACGCCGGACCACATCGCCGCGATGGCCGAGGCCGCGACGCGGCACGCCCCGCGCACGATCCCCGAGCCCGAGCCGTACCTCCGGCTGAGCGGGCTCGAACCGCTCGTCGTCCGGCCCGAGACCAACTTCGTCAACATCGGCGAGCGGACGAACGTGACGGGCAGCCGCAAGTTCGCCCGCCTCATCCTGGAGGGTGATTACGAAGAGGCGCTCTCCGTCGCGCTGCAGCAGGTCGAGGACGGGGCGCAGCTCGTCGACGTGAACATGGACGAGGGCATGCTCGACGGCGCCGCCGCGATGCAGACCTTCCTGAAGCTCGTCGCCACCGAGCCCGACATCGCGCGCGTGCCCGTCGTCGTGGACTCGTCGAAGTGGGCCGTGATCGAGGCGGGGTTGCAGTGCGTGCAGGGGAAGGGCGTCGTCAACTCGATCTCGATGAAAGAGGGCGAGGAGGCGTTTTTGCGGCAGGCGCGGCGCGTCCGCGAGTACGGGGCCGCCGTCATCGTGATGGCCTTCGACGAGAACGGGCAGGCCGACACCGTCGACCGGCGGAAGGAGATCTGTGCCCGCGCGTACCGGTTGCTCGTGGACGAAGTCGGCTTCCCGCCCGAGGACATCATCTTCGACCCGAACGTGTTCGCCGTGGCGACGGGGCTGGAGGAGCACCGCCGCTACGCCCTCGACTTCATCGAGGCGACGCGGTGGATCAAAGAGCACTTCCCGCTCACGCACGTCAGCGGCGGCGTCTCGAACCTCTCGTTCTCGTTCCGCGGCAACGACCGCGTCCGCGAGGCGATGCACGCGGCGTTCCTCTACCACGCCGTCCGCGCCGGGATGGACATGGGGATCGTCAACGCCGGCCAGCTCGAAGTCTATTCCGAAGTCGAGCCCGAGCTGCTGGAGCGGGTCGAGGACGTGCTCTTCGACCGGCGCGACGACGCGACGGAGCGGCTGGTAGAGATCGCCGAACGGATCGCGGCGGAGGGCACCGAGGCGAAAGAAGAGAAGACGCTCGCGTGGCGCGAGGCGCCCGTCGAGGAGCGGCTGAAGCATGCGCTCGTCAAGGGCATCGTCGAGTTCGTCGAGGCCGACACCGAGGAGGCACGGCAGCAGTACGCGAAGCCGCTGGAGGTGATCGAAGGGCCGCTGATGGATGGGATGAACGTCGTCGGCGACCTGTTCGGGAGCGGGCAGATGTTCCTGCCGCAGGTCGTTAAGAGCGCCCGCGTGATGAAGAAGTCGGTGGCGTATCTGCTCCCCTTCATCGAGGCCGAGAAGAAGGAGAGCGGGACCGTCGCGCGCGCCCTCCCGAAGGTGCTGATGGCGACGGTGAAGGGCGACGTGCACGACATCGGCAAGAACATCGTCGGCGTCGTGTTGCAGTGCAACAACTTCGAGGTGATCGACCTCGGGGTGATGGTGCCGCCCGCCACGATTCTCGCGGCGGCGAAGGAGCACGCCGTGGACGTGATCGGGTTGAGCGGCCTCATCACGCCGTCGCTCGACGAGATGGTCCACCTCGCCAAAGAGATGGAGCGGCAGGGGTTCGACCTCCCGCTCCTCATCGGTGGGGCGACGACGTCGAAAGTCCACACCGCTGTGAAGGTCGCCCCGCACTATTCCGGCCCCGTCGTCCACGTGCTCGACGCGAGCCGGAGCGTGCCCGTCGTGCAGAAGCTGATCACGCATGAGCAGCGCGACGGCTTCGCCGCCGAGACGGCCGCCGAGTACGCCAACGTCCGCGAGCAGTACGCCCGCCGCAGCCGGACGACGAAGCTGCTGCCCTTAGAGGAGGCGCGCGCCAACCGCCTCGCGCTCGACTGGGACGCCGCGCCGATCACCACGCCGCGCACGCTCGGCGTCACCGAGTTCCGCGACTTCCCCCTCGTCGAACTGCGCGACTACATCGACTGGACGCCGTTCTTCATCGCGTGGGAGATGAAGGGCAAATACCCCCAGATCTTCGACGACGCCGAAAAGGGCGAGGCCGCGCGTCGGCTGTTCGAGGATGCCAACGCCCTCCTCGACCGCATCATCGACGACAACTTGTTGCAGGCGCACGGCGTCTCCGGCCTCTGGCCTGCGAACGCCGACGGCGACGACATACACCTCTACGCCGACGAGGGGCGGGACGACGTGCTGGCGACGGTCCATGGGCTCCGGCAGCAGACCGAGAAGACGCCGGGCAAACCCAACCGCTCGCTCGCCGACTTCGTGGCACCGAAGGAGAGCGGGCGGGGCGACTACGCCGGTGCGTTCGTCGTCACCGCCGGGCACGGGCTGGCTGATCTCGTGGCCGCCCTCGAGGCCGACCACGACGACTACCAGGCCATCATGGCGAAGGCCCTCGCCGACCGCCTCGCCGAGGCCTTCGCCGAGCGGCTCCACGAACTCGTCCGCACCGACCTGTGGGGCTACGCTCCGAGCGAGTCGCTCTCGAAGGACGACCTCGTCCGGGAGCAGTACGCCGGCATCCGCCCGGCCCCCGGCTACCCCGCGCAGCCCGACCACACGGAGAAGCCACCGCTCTTCGACCTGCTCGGCGCGACGGCGCGTACGGGCGTCGAGCTCACCGAGCACCTCGCGATGACGCCGGCTGCTTCGGTGTGCGGGCTGTACTTCGCGCACCCGGAGGCGACGTACTTCAACCTCGGCCTGCTCGGCCGAGATCAGGTCGAGGACTACGCTCGGCGGAAGGGGATGCCGCAGGTGGAGGCCGAGCGGTGGCTCTCACCGGTACTGGGCTACGAGCCGACGGAGTCGATGGAGCCGACGATCTCAGGCGACGGAGCGGCGGTGCCGGAGCCGGCCCAACGATAGCCGGCTCCATCGAGGATTTGGGACTGGAGAGCGTCACCCGTGTAGCCCCTAATGCCACGGTGATGTAGCGGAGTCTGCCGCGAGCCGACACGACCGGGGAGTGATCCCCAACCCCCGGTCCTGTGCGCTACTGCTTCGTCCTCCTTCCTCTTTTTCTACTGCCTGCGCCGCACGCCGCGCAGGCCCAGGGAGCCCCGATTGCCCACGCGGCCAGCGAGGTCGACTTCGTTGCTGGGCTTCCCTTCGGCGCTCCGGCACTCGAACGGCCTGCTTCCGATCTGGCCGGTGGTGGGGTGAGGACTGACCCCTCGGCTGCGCGCCTCGTCGCGGCGGACCTGCTGTGGAGGGCTCCGGCTCGTGCCCCGCACGCGCTGCCAAATCCGGTCTACACACTCTTCATTCCCGACTATCTGCGGCCCGTGGCGCTGGAGTCCGTCGCCGAGGTCGTGACGACCCCGGTCGTTTCGGAAGTCGCGGCTCCGAGCGCGGCGATGCCGGTCGTAAGCGCGGGTGCCGTACGGACACGAGCCGAGAAGGTGTATTACGAGGTGGACGGGGACAGCCGGGAAGACCTCGCCGCTGCGCTTCAGCAGCACGGGCCGCGCATTCAGGGCAAGCGGTTTTTCGGCATGACCGAGTGGACGGTGAGTGCGGAGTACCGCCCGATGGAGGGGGGCACGGGGTGCGCCGTCCGAGACCTTACCGTACGGGTGTCGGTGCAGACTCGACTGCCCCGGTGGACACCGTTGGCCGGAGCGTCTGTGGACTTGAGCGGTGTGTGGGAACGGTTCGTCGCCGCGCTCGACGAGCACGAGGATGGGCACCGCGCCCTCGCTGAGGAAGCGGCCGACGCGATCCGCCGGAAGCTCGCCGCCGTGCAGGCCCCTAGTTGTGACCAGCTCGATCTGGCGGCGCAACGCGAGATGACGGTCGTGATGCGGGAGTACGAATCCCATAACCTCGCCTACGATGCGGAGACGGGACACGGCCGCACACAGGGGGCCGTCTGGCCTCCGAGGGACGGGTAAGAAGGGCGAAAAGTGTTGGGGTTTCTGCCGAAGCAGGATTTAGTTGAACTAATACTTGAAGGTGCCGAGTGAGCGAGCGATATTCCATGCATCACCTCGCCCCTCATCCCTCGCACCCCATCTACGTGCGCGTCCTGTCTGCCGTCCTGCTCCTGCTGTCGCTGAGCTTGTCTTCGCTACACGCGCAGCCCCGCTCCCAGGCCGAAGTCGGCGTGGTGCGTAGCCAGGTCGAGAAGGTGTATTACGACGTGGAGGGGGAGACGCCCGATGCGCTTGCGGCTCAACTCGGGCAGCGGGGACCGCTGGAGAGCGGGATGCGTTACTTCGGAATGACCGAGTGGGAGGTTCGTACTGAGTACCGATGGCGCGAACGGTCGAACGGATGCACCATCGACGATCTCACGGTGCGGGTCTCGGTGCAGACCCGCCTGCCCCGTTGGCGACGGCAGGCTCAGGCACCGTCTGACCTGCGCGGGGCGTGGGCGCGGTTCCTCTTCGCGCTCGACCGGCACGAGGACGGGCACCGCGCCCTCGCCGAGGAAGCGGCCGACGCGATCCGCCGGAAGCTTGCTTCCGTCCAAACCGCGACATGCGCCCGGGTCGAAGAGCAGGCTCAGCGCGAAGTCGTAGCGGTGCTCAACGAGTACGAGCGGCGCAACCTCGCCTACGATGCAGAGACGGGACACGGCCGCACGCAAGGAGCCGTCTGGCCTCCGGGGCCTTGGCGGCACGGCACCCACTGACGGAGCATCGCGGAGTAAGTCCGCGAGCCGGATTCAGAGATCGAGACCGAGACGGAGTTGCACGACCCGATTCCGGGTCGGGAAGCTCATCGCCGCCGGACCCGGAGAGGGCGCGCGTGAGGTCGCCGCTGAAGGGAGCTTCGGCCAGGATCGGCACCGGCAAGAGGGTGCCGAAGCGGACCCCGAGGCCGGCGTCGTACCCCCAGACGACCGGCTCGTACCGCTCGATCGTAAAACGGACGGATTCGTTGGGGCCAGAGAAGACGAGCTTCTCGCTGAGCTTTCAACCCAGCAGCGATGCTCGAAGAGAAGCGAGTCGCTCGTAGATGTCGAGAGGCACGGCTCCCCCGGCTTCGAGCACGGCTTCGTACAGCCAAAGCGCCCGCTCCCGGCCGGAGGCGGTCTCATCCTCTTGCAGCAGGTCGGCGACGGCAAGGGCGTGGTCCGGCAGGAGCGAGCCGGATGCGGAGCACAACGCGAGGAGGGCCGGGAGGTCGATCCGGCGCAGCGCCTCGGGCTCTATGCCGAGCGCTTCTTCGATGGACTCGTCCAGCGCGGCCTGCGCTTCGTCGTCTTGCCCGGCCTGTTTGTGGAACAGCACGACGGCGAGGGCCTGCGTGAGCTGCTGAACCTGACGGAGGATGAAGTCCTGGGAGAACATGCGGTCGGGCGCGCTAGCTGAAGGAAGAGAAGTCCGGCGGGCGCTTCTCGAAAAAGGCGGTGAAGGCTTCGGCGGCTTCGGGGCTCTGCAGACGTTGCAGGAACGCCTCGGCCTCGTCGCGGATCGTGGCCTGCACAACATCGCCGTGTGCGCGGCGGAGGAACGACTTCGTCAGCCGGACGGAGGCGGGTGGGCGGGCAGCGAGGGCACGGGCGCGCTTCGTCGCCACTTCCAGCAGGTGTTCCTCGGAGATGACCTCATTGACGAGGCCCCAGTCATGGGCCTGCTCGCCCGTGAACGGCTCGCCGAGGAGCAGGAGTTCGGCCGCCCTCGCCGGTCCTACGACGAGGGGTAGCAGGTAGCTCGATGCCGCTTCGGGGCAGAGGCCGAGGGTGACGAAGGGCATCTGCAAGCGCGCCTCCCGCGTGGCGTAGACGAGGTCGCAGTGCAGCAGCAGCGTCGTCCCGATCCCGATGGCCGGGCCGTGTACGGCCGCCACGACGGGCTTTGTCGCCGTGCTGATCGCGTCGAGGAACTGGAAGACGGGGCTGGACTCGTCGGTGGGCGGGTGCTGGACGAAGTCGGCGAGGTCGTTGCCGGCGGTGAAGGCGTCGCCGGACCCGTGGAGTAGGAGGACGCGGACGGCCGGGTCGGTCTCGGCCTGCCGGAAGGCATCGGCGAGGGCGGCGTACATCGCGACGGTGAGCGCGTTCTTTTTCTCGGGCCGGTCGATGGTGATGCGGAGAACGCCGCCGTCGAGTTCGGTCAGAATGGGAGAGGGCATGGATCGGGGGACGGCGGACGGAAGACGGTGGGATGGATTCACGCATCACGCGACCAAAGCTACGTTCGGGGCTAGGCGGCGATGGTGTATCTTTAGCGACCCCTTCGACCTCCTCTACCCGCTATGACGCCCCTCGCACTCCACTCGCCCCGCACCGCCTCCGTAGACCTCCTCCGCAGCGAGCACGCCTCAGCGGTCGCGCAGATCGCCGGCATCGCTGGCTTCGCGTTCCTCGCCGTACTCGGCGCGCAGGTCCACATCTACCTGTGGGAGGTCCCCATCACGCTCCAGACCGTCGCCGTCTACGGCAGCGGGCTCTTCCTCGGCTGGCGGAACGGGCTGCTGGCGATGGGGCTCTACCTGCTGCTCGGACTCTTCTTCCCCGTGTTCGCGGGCGAGGGGATGGGCGCGGCCTACCTCTTCGGGGCCGTCTCGGCGGGCTACCTGCTCGCCTACCCGCTCGTCGCCGCCGTGATCGGCGCGGCGTCGAAGCGCTGGAACTCGTTCGCGGGCTCCGTGCTCTCGGTCGCGTTCGGCTCGGTCGTGCTCTTCGGCTGCGGCGTCGTCTGGCTCCACTACGCGGCCGACCACGCGACGTGGATCGAGTCCATCGACAAGGGCTGGCTGCGGTTCGTGCTGTGGGACCTCGCCAAGATCGTACTGGTCGGCGCGGCTTACACGGGCACGCGACGGTTGATGATGGAGGATTGAGGATGTGGGGATAGAGGATGGCATGGCGCAGCAGCCTTTCCATCCTCCCTTCTCAACCCGCTATTCTCCATCCTGCTCGACCGTCTGCCGCAGTGCTTCGGCGGCCTCGGCCGCGCCGGGAATCCCGCTCTCGGCGAGGCCGTACTCGCGCGGGAGGTCGTCGGCGAAGCGCTCGAAGGCCATGTAGCCGGAGAGGACGATGGATCGGGGGTCCAACTCCTCGCCGAAGCGGTCGAGCTGGGCTGACGCTTCGGCGATGGGGAACCGGAGCTCCGAGGTCTGGACCTCGCTCAGCGGGCGCTGCTCGCGGTTCCACTCCCGGTCGAGGAATGCCGCTTCCTCGGGCTCGTCGACGTAGATCGCTTGCAGCACGCCGTGGTACTCCAGCAGCCAGTCGCCTGCGTCGCGGGCCGACTTGATGATTTCACCGGCGGTCGTGGGGAAGCGACTGCCGGCGCGCTGGTTGCCGAATCCGCCGAAACCCCCGCCGGGACCTTCGGCCGGCAGGAGGAACAGCTTGAACCCCTGCTCCTCGGCGTTGCCCGCGATGAGCGAGCGCAGGAGGTGGCGCGGCGAGCCGAGGTACGCCTTCCGCCGGTTCGCCTGCCAGCGCACGTAGTCCACCTCGTCGGCGGGCTCCATTTCCTCGAAGAGCGGCTCGCCGTGGTAGAAGTTGGAGTTGGACCGGGCCTCGAAGTCGGTGAGGTCGTAGCGGACGCGGTAGCCGAGGGCGCGGTTCTCGATGATGAGCGGCTCCGCGGCCTTCGCCGTGAGCGTGCCGCGCCGCTCCTCGAAGTCGAGCACGTACGGGTTCAGGATCTCCGTCTCGGCCGCGTTCGCCGACTCGCCGATGAACCGGCGGCGGAACCGCTCGTAGCGCTTCTGCCACTTCTCGTCCTTTGTCGACTCGACGGTCACCTCGCCCAGCTCGAACTCGGACTCCTTGAGCCGGAATCCCACAGTGCGGACCTCGCCCGCTTCGCGGAGCACGAGGTCTTCGGCGGAGGTCTCGTACCCAATGATGGAGGCGACGAGGCGGTGCGCGCCGAGCGGCACGTTGCCTAGCCGGTAGCGCCCCTGCGCGTCCGAGGTCGTGCCGCGCTGCGACTGGGCGATGAAGACGTTGGCGCCGGGAAGCGGCTGCCCGTCCGCGTCCGTGACGGTGCCCGCGAGGGTGGCCGTAGCGGAGGGTTGGGCAGTGACGGGCGGTGCCGAGGCGAGGAGGAGAGCGACCCAGAGGGCGGGGCGTAGCATGGGCGGAGGGCTTCGGAGAAAGCGAGAACGCCCGCTGGCGGCGGGCTCGGCAGGGGCAGAACGGGCGGCGCTAAGCGAATAGTCTACGCGAAAAGGGCACTTCTCGCGGACAGTGGCCCATCATTCCCTGCACCACTCGGCCCGCTGCTGCCTACGATGCTGGGCATGTTCGCCTAGCGCTTCAGCGTTGGCGGGTCCGATGCGACGACATGGCAGAGCGGCGAGGCGTTGGACTCAACTTTGCGTGAGAAGGACGCGGGCCGCGTTACTCCCGCTCGGACATCGGCGGCTCATAGCCTGAATCCGATTTACACGAACCCGCATCGCCATGACCCCCGCCCTTCACACCCGTCACCTCACGCTCTTCGCCCTCGGCCTGCTCGGCCTGTTGTTTGTCGTCGCCGGCTGCGACAGCGACAGCCTCGGGCAAGGCCCCGTGGGACCTCCCGGCCCTCCCGGGCAAGATGGCGACGCCGATGTCCGCGTCATCACGTTTACGCTCAACGACGAGGATGATCGAGGCGACTTCCGCTTTGACCGGACCTTCAGCACGGACAGCTCGGAGGTTCAGTATGAGACGGACAACGAGTTCTACCCCCAACTCGCTGCCCTTCTGACGGAGAGGACCGTAAACGATGGGGTAGTGCTGCTCTACGTCTCCGATGTCCTCAACGAGAACGGCCTCCGGCGCAATGGCTGGACCGCACTTCCCCTCGCCCTCGGCTTTGACATCGACTCGCCGACGGGGAACGACCCCGATGGTTTCGTGGACTACGTCCTCACGACGACGTATACGTTCGATGTGAATCACCTCTTCGTCAACCTCGTCTCCTCCGACACCGGCACGATCGGGTTCCTTGAAGACACGCAAGGGCTGCTGGCGAACCTGGAGGGCATCCGCTTCCGGCTTGTCGCCATCCCCGGCAATGGGGTTGCGGGCGGGACCGGGGCTGCGCGCGGGATCGACTACACCGACTACGAGGCCGTCAAGCAAGTGTATAACCTGCCCGACTGAGCGTCCTGCGGGAAGCATACGAGAGCGCCGCTCCCACTGCGGGGGCGGCGCTCTTCGTACGAACGGACGCGGGCACGCCGTTTGTCCGACCGAGGAACAGCAGAAAACTGCCCCTGTACCAGCCCTGCCTTTTGACCGTGACGACCATGCCCGCCCGACCCCTCTTCCGCCGTGCCGTCCTCCTGCTCGTGCTGTGTGCGGCCGGCTCGCTGCCTGCATCGGCGCAGCCGTCGGTGCTCCAGGATCCTGCGTTCAAGGCTGAGGCCACGCGCGGGCTCGACCTCCTCTACAACATGAAGTTCGACGAGGCCGAGGTCGTCTTCGACCGGCTTGCGGCGCGGACGCCGGACCATCCCGTCGCCCCGTTCCTCCAGGCCCTCGTCCCGTGGTGGCAGATCCTGATGGACCTCTCGGACACCTCGCACGACGACGCCTTCTTCGCCGCGATGGATGAGGTGATCGACCGCTCCGACCGCCTGCTCCGCCGAGACCGCGACAACCTCGACGCGAAGTTCTTCAAGGGCGCGGCGCTCGGCTTCCGAGGCCGTCTCCAGTCCAACCGCCGCCGCTGGCTCAAGGCCGCCCTCGACGGCAAACGTGCGATGGACTACGTCATCGATGTCGCCGACGAGGATCCGGAGAATGGGGACTTCGTCTTCGGCAAGGGGATCTACGACTACTACGCCGCCGCCGTGCCCGAGCGCTATGCGTGGAGCAAGCCGTTCGTGGCGATGTTCCCCCCCGGCAGCAAGTCGCGCGGGCTCGCCGCGATGCACCGGACGTTCCGCGAGGGCAGCTACCTCCAGGCCGAGGCGGCGTACTTCCTCCTGCAGATCTACTACCTCTACGAAAACGACTACGCCAAAAGCCAGCAGTTCATCGATTGGCTCCGCTCGCACTACCCGGACAACGCGTTCTTCCACGCCCTCGAAGGCCGCATCTACGCCCGCTTCGGCGACACGGACAAGGCCGACGGCGTGTTTCAGGCCGTGATGACGCGGTACGGCCGCCACGATACCGGCTACAACGACGCCATCGCGGAGCAGGCGCTCTACTACCTCGGCCGCTCGCAGCAGACGCGCAACAACCACGGGCAGGCACTCGCCCTGTTCTACCGGCTGGAGCAGATCGCCGAGGCGCGCCCGCAGGCGAGCGCGTTCAAAACCCTCGGCCGCCTCCGGCAGGGGATGTCGTACGACGCGCGCGGTGAACGCCAGAAGGCCTTGCAGCGTTACAGGGAAGTGCTCCAACTCGAGGACTTTTCCGGGTCCCACGACCACGCCCGCAACTACATCGATCACCCTTACGGACAGCCGCACAGCTAGCTGCTGCTTCGCGCGTTTCTCCTTCCCGCCGGCGGGGAACGAGGAGCTACAAACAGGCAACCACGTGTTCTTCCGCTATTCCGAGTGGGACGAGGCCCGTCACGGGCAGAACCTGCCCACCTTCGACAAGCTCCTCGACCTCTTCCAGCAGCTCCTCTACCACACCGGCGGCGATGCCGACGAGGCCCTCCGCTGGCTCACCCAACTCGACAACAAGTACGGCCTCGGTGACGGCGAGATGGGCATCGGGGACTTCATCGAGGAGCTGAAGAACCGCGGCATCATCGAGCGCGACGACGAGACCGGCGTCGTGCAGATCACGGCGAAGGGGGAGCGCGGGCTGCGGCAGCGCTCGCTCGAAGAGATCTTCTCTCACCTCCGCAAGAGCGGGCGTGGCGGCCACAAGACGCCCTTCGCGGGGGCCGGCGACGAACGCCTCCCCGAGACGCGCCCG
Source organism: Rhodothermales bacterium (assembly GCA_038232935.1). Classification (GTDB taxonomy): domain Bacteria; phylum Bacteroidota; class Rhodothermia; order Rhodothermales; family JANQRZ01; genus JBBSMX01. The sequence goes on from JBBSMX010000059.1 coordinate 13,961, forward strand.
TTCACCTTCGGCGACGACATCCACAGCCTCGACGTCACCGGCACGCTCTCAAACGCCTTCCGCCGCTCCGGCCTCAGCGACTTCTCGCTCTCCGAGGACGACTTCCAGGTCTACGAGACCGACCAACACACCTCCGTGGCGACGGTGCTGATGATCGACCTCAGCCACTCGATGGTGCTCTACGGTGAGGACCGGATCACGCCCGCCCGTAAGACCGCAATGGCGCTCGCCGAGCTCATCATGACGCGCTACCCCAAAGACACGCTCGACATCGTCGCCTTCGGAAACGAGGCGTGGGAGGTGGAGGTGAAGGACCTGCCGTACCTCCAGGTCGGACCGTTCCACACGAACACGCGGGCCGGGCTGGAGCGCGCCCGCACGATCCTCCGCCGCCGGAAGAACCGGAACAAGCAGATCTTCATGATCACCGACGGCAAGCCGAGCGCGCACTTCGAGGCCGGTCGGCTCTACAAAAACTCGTACGGGCTCGACCGCAAGATCGTCAACAAGGTGCTGGACGAGGCCGCCATCTGCCGCCGCGAGCAGATCACGATCACGACGTTCATGATTGCCCGCGACCCCTACCTCCAGAACTTCGTCCGCGAGCTGACCGAGACCAACCAAGGCCGCGCCTACTACGCCGGGCTCGACGACCTCGGCGGGTTCATCTTCGAGGACTACGTCCGCAACCGCCGCAAATTCACGCGCTGATGCGTAGGCACGCTGCTCTCGCGACCATCCTTCTCGCAACCTCGATGGTCGGGTTGGGGTGCGATGTGAACTCGTTCGATCAGGCGCAGGTGCCGATGGTGTCGGTGTCGGTGGAGTCCGGAGCGCCGCCCGTCTTCTCGTGGACGCCCGACGGCGCGGCGATTGTACGCGTTTTTCGGGGCACCGAGGCAGGCGACGGGTACACGCCCGCGTTCGTGTGGGAGGTAGGGAAAGGGGCTGGAGTCGGAGAAAACGGCCTGCGGAGTCCGGTCGTCTATGGCGTCGTGCCGGCGGAGGGTACCGAGCCGTTTCCCGCCCCGCTGCTCATCGCTGGGGAGCCGTACACCGTCTGGGTCTTCCGCGACGACCCCAGAGGCACCGGGGACGGGTTTGCCAACACGCACAACACGTACACCGGCACCGCTACGTTCGTCCCGTGATGTCGTTTGCCGAGGCAGCATTGTAGGCTCGACGACATCGGCGGGTTTATCTTTGAGGATTATGTTCGGCACCGTCGAGAATTTGCGCGGTGATCTGTGTCATCATCCTCAAGGTTTCCATGGCTCGCATCGTCGGTGCTCTCCTGTTCCTCCTCATTATAGTTCCGGCAAGGGCCCAGTCCCTTTTCTCTGGTCCGACCGTTTGGGGGTCTGCCAGTACGGGTGTGATTACGTGGACTGCAGATCCGTACTCTCCTTCGACAGACGTCCTAATGAATGGCCTCAGTGTTCACGTTGTCTCGTCGCGGTGGATGTTGCAAATCGGCTATCTCGAAAGTGACCGGCTGCACCTCGATCTCTCCGGCGCGTTCTCCGGCTTGCATCGCCAAGCCGAAGGGGGCACAGGTGGAGCGATGATCCTTGCGGAGTACGGACCTCCCGAGGTTGAGCCTTACGCAGCGCTTACGTTCCGTACGACGTATGCCGCCATCGGGCCGCAGTGGCAGAGGTGGGGGCTGTTCGGTGCAGTTACTGCTGGACCGGCGGTTACATGGGGCGCACGTGCTCGATACGAGCGGCGTACGTGCCTTTCGGGATGTCCGTACTCCGGCTACGTTCAAACTACTCGTGTGCGTAACAGCTACACCGTGCTCGGTCTGGCAGGCCGCATCGAAGGCGGGTTCAGGTTGGCCGGTCGCGTGTGGCTCGGAGGGATGACTGCGCTGATCGTGAACGGGAACAGTGCGCATGCCAGCACGAGCCTTGCGCTCCGCGTCGATCTCCTCCGGCCGGACCGCTAGCCGGATGCCCGCGCCGGTATCTTCAGGCGCATGAGTATCAGCCCGAAGAAATCCCTCGGCCAGCACTTCCTCCGCGATCCGAACACGATTCGGAAGATTGCGGCGGCGGTGGAGGCTCCGGTGGGCGCGGCGGTCGTCGAGATCGGGCCGGGGACGGGGGCGCTGACGGAGGAGTTGCTGCGGTACTACCCGGACCTCACGGCCATCGAGGTGGACGAGCGGGCGGTGGAACACCTGCGCGAGGCGCTGCCTGCGCTCGACGTGAGGCACCGGGACGTGCTGGAGACGGATTGGGCAGCGCTCGCGGCGGAGAAAGGGGAGAAGCTGTGGGTCGTCGGCAACCTCCCGTATTACATCACCTCACCGATTCTCTTCTCGCTGCTCGACGCGCGGGCACACCTCCGGCGGGCTGTGCTGATGATGCAGAAGGAGGTCGCCGAGCGGCTCGTCGCGGTGCCGAGCACGAAGGCATATGGCATCCTCAGCGTGCAGACGCAACTCCTCGCCCGGCCCCGCCTGCTTTTCGATGTCTCGCGCCACGTCTTCCACCCGAAGCCCGACGTGACGAGCGCCGTCGTCGCCCTCGACTTCGGAGCCAGTGAATTGGATATCGATGTGGAGCGGCTGCGGCGGACGGTGCGTACAGCGTTCAACCAGCGGCGCAAGACGCTCCGCAACAGCCTCAAGCCGATCACGTCCGAGACCGGCTGCACCGTGCCCGAGGCGCTCGCCGGGCGGCGGCCCGAGGCGCTGGAGCCCGAAGAGTTCGTCGGGTTGGCGCGCGCGATTTTCGGCGACACGGGCTCATAGCGGGCCGGCCACCGCTATCTTCCGAAGCTTTCTTCTCCCGAGTCGGGCGCGGCGTGTCGTGCCCGGTTCTCTCTCTGCCCGAACGCTGTGGAATCCACGTCCCCCGAGCTGGAACGCGCGCCCATCGAGGTCGACGAGACCCTCGTCGACGACGTCGCCGCGCTGCTGCGTGACGGGCAGCAGGGTATGGTGCTCAACCTCGTCGCGGAGCTCCACCCGGCGGACCTCGCCCAGCTCCTTCGGCACCTCCCGCCGGACGCGGCGGACCAGTTGTTCGGCTGGCTCCCCGAGGATCAGGCTGGGGCAGCGCTGCCCGAGATGGAGAGCGCCCAGCGCTCCGACCTGCTCGACGAGATGGAGACGGGGGCCATCGTCTCGCTCCTCGACGAGATTGACACAGACGACGCGGCCGACGTGCTCGCCGACCTCCACCCCGACGTCGCCGAGCGCGTGCTCCCCCGGCTCGAAGACGCCGACGAAATCGGGTCCCTCCTCCACTTCGACGAGGACACGGCGGGCGGGCTCATGGAGACGGACTACGTCTCCGTAGTGAACACGGTGACCGTAGCCGAGGCCACGGAGGAACTCCGCCGCTGCGCCGAAGAAGTGGATCCGGTGTACATGGTCTACGTCCGCGATGCGGAGGAAAGGCTGGTCGGCGTCGTGGACCTCAAGGCGCTCGTGCTCGCGCGCAGCGGTGCCCCGATCACGTCGATCATGGACGCCGATCCCCTCACCGTCGAGCCGGACCTCGATCAGGAGGAGGTCGCACGGATCATGGAGCGCTACGACCTCGTCTCGCTGCCCGTCGTCAGCGGCGGCGGCCGGATGCTCGGGCGGATCACCATCGACGACATCGTGGACGTGATCCGGGAGGAGGCCGAAGAGGACCTTCAGCGCGCGAGCGGGATCGCCGGCGACGAAGAGATCTCGGCGAGCGTGTTCGCCATCAGCCGGGGCCGCCTGCCGTGGCTCATCATCGGGATGATCGGCGCGTTCTTCTCCGGGATGGTCATCAGCGCGTTCGAGGACGGCCTGCAGAAAGCCGTCGTGCTCGCCACCTTCATCCCCATCGTGACGGCGATGGGTGGGAACGCGGCCATCCAGAGCGCCGCGATTGCCGTGCAGGGCCTCATCTCCGGCGAGTTGTGGCTGGGCGAGGTTGCGCGCCGCGTCGGCAAAGAGCTGCTCGTAGCGCTGATGAACGGGATCGTCCTCGCCGTCATCATGGGCGGGGTCGTGCTCGCCTTCGGTCTCGGCGACCCGGTGCGTCTCGCCCTGACGGTCGGCCTCACGCTCCTCTGCGTCATCATCCTGGCGACGACGAACGGGGCGCTCGTCCCGTTCCTGCTCAAGCGCGCCGGCGTAGACCCCGCGAGTGCGATGGGCCCGTTCGTGACCACGCTCAACGACATCATCGGGCTGACGGTCTACTTCCTCTTCGCCTCGCAGTTCTACCTCTAACGGGCATCAGGTGCCAGTCGCCGGTTCCGCTTCGAGCCCGTCGAGCAGGGCGCGGACGCGGCGGCGGTTGGTGCCGAGGTCGCCCGCGCCGACGCGGCTGGCGCTACGGACATGTACCACGGCATCGCCTCCGTGCGGCGCGACGAGTAAGTCGAGGTCGTCCGTGAACAGGAACATCTTGAACGTGGCGTGCAGCCCGAGACGGTCGGGCATCCGGTCGATCTCTACGGCGTGTCCGATGGTGAAGCCGCTGAGCGTGCGGAGGCAGCGGTTCGCGTCGGCGAAGAGGGTGGCAGGCGGGCGGGCGAATGCGCGGCTTTCCCGGTAGCAGTTCGGCGTGGCCGGACAAGGTGGCAGCGGGTTCTCGAGGTCAGGCGTGCGAGCCATAGAGAGCGGGTCAGGCGCAAAAAGAAAGCGCAGCCCCGACCGGTCGGGGCTGCGCGAAAAGCAAAGCGGAGCGCGTCACAACGCGGTCGGCTGCGTCGTCGACGGCGCGGCGTTTTGGAACTCGCGCTCGTCGTTGTACTTCGACGGGCACTTGATCAGGATGTGCTCGGCGGCGAAGAGGTCGCCGTCCATCTGGCCCTCCACGACGACCTGCTGGGCATCCTCGAAGTTGGCCGGCTTCGGGTTCGCGTAATAAACCTGCCGGATGGTTCCGGCCTCGTCCTTCATAAAGAAGGAAAACGTGTTCGAGTCGCGGTCGTAGGTCGTCGGCTGCGCGCGAACCCACTCGCCGACGACGTGGGCGCGGGCTTGCGATTCCGTCGCTTCGGCGAAGTCCATGTACCCGCCGACGTTCTCGCCGAAGGAGCGCATCACGAGGAACGTGAAGGCGGCCAGCAGGGCCACTCCGATAATCGTTTTAGGCTTCATGGCTGCGTGTGTTGAGCGAGATAGTAGATACTACGCAGTGACCTCGTCGTCGCGTTCCGGGAGGCGCGCGTCGATGGTCTTTTCGAGCTGGGCGAGCCGGCGGTCGGTGCGGAAGAGGAAGAACACCACGCCGAACCAGATAATCAGCACGACGGCGAGGACGACGTAGAGCTTGTCCTGCTGAAGCATGACCGTTTCGAGGCCTACCGGCGGTGCGTCGGGGATCTCGGTCCCGACCCAGACGCTGTCGTAGACGGCGGCGCCGGGCGCATCAGTCGAGTCCGTAGGAGTGATCGGGAGCTGCATGCGTGCGATTCAGATTCACAGGCTAATCTACGCAGGGATAAAGGGCTTGGCCGGGAAGTCCAGCGAATTGCACTCATCTTCGCCGGGTCACACCGTCTCCTCCAGCCGGCGCTCGGCGAGGCGGAGGCGGACGCGCTGCGTGTAGATCCACCAGAAGAGCGCGATGAACCCGATCACGGCGGGGTAGAACACGACCCGCATGATCGGCGCGAGGTCGGTCTGGCTGAAGGCCGGGCTGCCCTCGCCGCCGGGGTGGAGGCTCTGCATCTGGCGGGGGAGGACGTAGAGCAAGAACGGGGCCGTGACGACGGCGAACAGGTTGTATACCGCCGCGATCCGCCCCCGCCTGCGCGGCTCGTCGATGGAGGAGCGGAGGACGAAGTAGGCCCCGAGGATCAGCAGTTCCACGGCCGCCATCGACTGCTTCGGGTCGAAGTTCCACCACTTGCCCGTGCCGACGTACCACGTGAACCGCGCCCACACCATCCCCGTGATGAGCCCGAGCACGCCGAACAGGACGGCCACGAGGGCGGCTTGCTCGGCGCGCACGTCGTAGATCACGCGGGCCTTCGCTAGAAACCGGGCCGAGTAGAACGCCGAGACGAGCATGCCCGACATCATGGCAAACCACATCGGGACGTGGAAATAGAGATTCCGCGCCGACTCCTCGACGATGTGGAGCCGGGGGATGGCGAGGAGGAAGCCGGCGAGGATGACGGCCGTCATCCAGAGGGCGATCACCGCGGTGATGACGCGGTACGCCTGGCCGTACACGGGGCGCGCTGTGCTCATAACGGGGTCCTAAGTGGGAACGGGTTGCACACGATATCGCCGTGGCGGTTCGGGAGGAGGTCGTGTGTAAAACGTGAAACGTAAGGCGTAAGGATACCGGCAGCACAGCGTCTCAGCAGAGCACCCTTACGTTTTACGCATCACGTCTTAATCATTCCACACATAGTCGAACAGCAGGACCGATGCCGTGATGACGGCCCCGGCATAGCCGCCGAGCGTGAAGAGGTCGTTGAGCGAGGAGGCCCACGGTCCGGCCGACGCCCCGAGCAGGAGCGTCCGCTGCGTGACGCGGATCACAGTGAGCAGGAGTGGGATCAGCATGGGGAAGGCGAGAACGGGCAGGAGCGGCCCCTGGCTCGCTGCCCGCGCGATGATGGCCGAGAGCAGCGTCGTAGCCCCCGCGAGCCCGAGCGCGCCGAGCCCCAGCGTCGCCGCCAGCAGTCCGGCCGACTCCACTTCCAGTCCGAGCACGACCACGAAACCGACGGCCGCAAGCGCGTTCATCACCCCGACGAGGAGGAGGTTGAAGAGGAGCTTGCCGGCATAGACCATGCTCGGCCGCAGGTTGAGTTGCAGCAGCAGGACGGTTCCGCGCTCCTCTTCGGCCACGAACGCCCGCCCGAGCCCGACCGCCGCCGCGAACACGATCACGATCCACAACAGCGCCGAGGCCACGCGCTCGCTCACCTCGCCCGTCCCCACGGCAAAGGCGACGAGGAGCAGCGACGAGGCCACGAACAGCCCGAGGGCGTTCACGCCGTAGCGCGTCCGCACCTCCAGCCGGAGGTCTTTGAGGAAAACGGCCCAGGCACCGTGCAGCCAATCCATGCGAGGGAGAGAGAGGATGGAGAGGGGAAGATCGAGGATGGAGAGGGAATGTGCTATCCTTCGACCGCTCTTCTCCGTCCGCCCGCTCCGTCCGCCTCGATGCTCGACCACGACCACATGCTCGGTGCCCTCCTCGGCACCGCCGTCGGCGATGCCCTCGGCATGCCCATCGACGGGCTGAGTCACCAGAACGTCCGCACGTACTACAAAGGGATCAAGGGCTACCGCGCCGACGAGCACCGACGCGACTTCGACGCCGGGCAGTGGACGGGGATCGCGCAGCGAGCGTTCGCCCTCGTCCGAGCACTCACAGCGACGGATGGGCCGGACACGCTACCGGATCGCTACGCCCGCGAGCTCGAACGCCTGTACCCTGGTGCGCGGCGCTGGCGTAACGACACAACGGTCGATGCTGCGACGGCAGCGGCTCCGCTCGGCGTGTGGTGGGCGGCGGTGGAAGTGACGAAAGAGGAGGCCTTCGACACAATTACGGGCGTGCTCCGTGCAGCGAACGACCACCCGGCGGCGCTCACGGCGGGGTTTGGGCAGGCGTTCGCCGTCCGCACGGCGCTCCTGCACACACTCGCCAATCTCGACGGCCCGACGTTCTTTCGCGCCGTCGCCGAGATGACGGACTGGGCGGAGAACCAGCTCGGCGGCCCGACGCCCAGCCCGTCCGACCGCCTCCGCCTGCTCGCTGACCACCTCGACGACTTTCCGCTGGACCTGCAAGATCTGTGCGATGGGACCGGCGCTGCCGCCGACGAAGCGTGGTCTTTCGCCGTCGCAATGGTCGCCCGGAATCCGCTACTTCTCGAAGCGACGCTGCTGCCCGCCATCAACGTCGGCGGGGCGGCGAGTGCGATCGGCGCGCTCGTCGGCGCGCTCGTCGGTGCGCTGCACGGGTGGGCGGCGTTCCCAGTGTGGGCGCGCGAGGGGCTCGAAGACGTAGCGCGGCTGGATGCCGAGGCGCGGGCCTTCGCTGATGCACTGTTAAGCGAGCGCTAGCGCCGTTCGGCGTCGCGGTGCACTTCGGGGTGGCCGCCGGGGGGGACGCCGCCGGTGAAGCCGTCCTCGTCCTCCCAGCCCTTGTGCGGCACGTCTGGTAGCGCGCCGAAATCGCCGATGAAGCCGATCTCGGGCGAGAGGCGGTAGCCCTGCGCGCGCTCGACGGTCTTCTGGACGTACGCGATCAGGTGGCGCACGTCGGCCGCCGTCGCGCCGCCCGTGTTGATGAGGATGTTCGCGTGCCGGTGCGTCACTGTCGCCCCGCCGAAGCGCGTCCCCTTGAGCCCGGTCCAGTCGATGAGGCGGCCCGCGCCGACGCCCTCGATCTTCTTGAAGATGGACCCGGCGCTCGGCTCGGTATCGAGCGGGGGGTGGCGCTCGCGCCGCCAGTCGAGGTTCGCGGCCATGATCTCGCGCATCCGCGCTTCGTTACCCGGTCCGAGTTGGAACGTGGCCGAGAGGACGCGGTCGGCGCGGTCGTGGAGGATCGAGTAATCATAGTCGAACCGGAAATAGTCGTGGCCGACAGTCCGGCGCTCGCCTTCCTCGGACAGGATTTCGGCTTCGAGGACGACCTCCTCGATGAACATCGTCCGCTCGCGCTCGGGCGGGGGCGAGAGGAAGTGGAGGTTCTGCCACAGCGCCCCGCCGACGCTCGACGGAATGCCGACGTAGTGCTCCAGCCCGGAAAGCCCAGCCGCCACCGTTTGCTCGATGAGGTCGGGGTAGACGATGGTTCCGCTCTCGGCCCACACGCGCCCGCTCTCTCGGTCGATGCGGACGTGGTTCGCCCGGTTTCGGATCACGAAGCCGCGGAAGCCGAGGTCGCCGACGAGGATGTTTGCGCCGAGGCCGAGGAGGAAGAACGGGAGGTCGAGGCGGCGGGCGAGCGTGAGGGCCTCGGCCAGCTCGTCGGCGGTGTGGGCCTCGTAGAAGAGGTCAGCCGGGCCGCCGATCTTGAAGGTGGTGTAGGGGGCGAGGGCTTCGCCGGTGCGGACGCGGTCGTGGCCGAGTGTGGCGTAGATGCGTTCGTACTGCTCGGCGCAGGGGGAGGCGTCGACGGTATCGAGGGGCACGGGAGACGGGGTGGATGAGCGAGGGCGGGTGATACCGACGGTGGGGGCGGCAGTTCGTCGGCGCGGAAGATTACGCACAATAGTCAAACCGGCGGCGGCATACGACGCATCTCC
>JBBSMX010000060.1:0-22997 GCA_038232935.1 Rhodothermales bacterium
CACTGAGGCAGTAGATTGTGGTGACCTGGTCGTCCATCGGGCGGGGGTGTTTGCGTTCGGAAGAAGGGGTTCTCCTGAACTACGACACCCGCCCGTTGGGCGGCAAGGCATACCACACAACTTGGGTTAGTTATCCACGTCGCCATCGCCGTCAAGCACCGGCGCGCCAAGGGGGGCGGGCCACTCGCGGAGATCGTCCGTCGCCTCGCCCGTTCGGAGGTAGCGGGCGATGTCGGCGCGGCTGACGACGAAGATGCGGTCGTAAACCGAGCAGTCGTCGGGGTTGACGGGGCGGCCGTCGTCGCCGAGCGGGCCGGGCCAGAACTGGAAGTCGGTGTAGCGATTGCCGGCCACTCGTAACTCGTCGTTCACCTTTCCCCCGACCCAAATGCTAGCGCTAAAGATGGGCGACAACGGGCCGCACTGATTGAAGTAGCACCCCTCTTCGTCCTTCGGCACGTGATACCTCCCTCCAGACTCCGATCTGTTATAGAAGAGGGAGCCGGTATTGTAGAGGGTAGCACGGACATCGTTGGCGTCGAGGACGCCGGACGCGGTGCCGTAGTCGCAGGTGCCCGGTTCGGGTGCCTGCGCCCGGACCGCCCCGGTGCTCAGGAGCAAAGCGACGAGTATTACCGGGAGACAGCGCGGGGTGACAATCCACATACAACAGCCTATCGATGAGCAGGAAACGGTAGCACTAAACTAGCCCGCGCTCCGTTACGGCACAGGGCAATTCATCCGCCCCGTATCTTGGCCCCGCCGCCTTCCCCACCCGCTCCCCCCTCCCGTGCGCCTCATCCGCCTCTCCAGTCTCGCCCTCGCCACGGCGCTCGCCGCGTGCTCCGGCGCTCCCGGCTCCGTCGCCCAGACCGAGCCCGCCGTCTCTCCTCCCGACACGCTCGTAATGAGCGACGGCGGCGCAGTACGGATGGGCGAGCCGATGAAGAGCCGCCTCCTCGCCGAAGACGCGCGCGCCGGAGACTCGCTCTGGGCGCACGCTCTCCGCCTCCACTATGACGCCATCGTCACCGACGGCCACATCGACACGCCGAGTCTGATGATCGACGACGGCTACGACTTCGGCGAGCGCCACCGGCCGCGTGCCGGGGATCAGCACGTGGACCTGCCGAAGATGATCGAGGGCGGACTCGACGCGCCGTTCTTCTCGATCTACGTCTCCAAGTCGTACGGCGAGACGCCGGAGGCCACGCAGCGGGCGTTCGACATGATCGCCGAGGCCGAGCGGCAGGTCGCTGCGCTCGACGGGATCGAGATGGCGTATTCGGCCGAGGACGTGGTGCGGATCACGCGAAGCGGGAAGAAGGCCCCGCTGATGGGGCTCGAAGGCGGGCACGCGCTCCAGGGCTCCGTCGAGATCCTCGAACGCCTCGCCGAGGCGGGCATCCGCTACGTCACGCTCACCCACACCAACACGAACGGCTGGGCCGACTCCTCCGGCGACGAGCCCCGCTGGAACGGCCTCAACGACACGGGCCGCGCCCTCGTCCGCGCAATGAACCGCCTCGGCGTGCTCGTGGACCTCTCCCACGTCTCGGACTCCACGTTCTACGACGCCCTCGCCGTCACGAAGGCCCCCGTCATCCTCAGCCACTCGTCCGTCCGCGCCCTCACCGACCACCCGCGCAACGTCACCGACGACATGCTCCGCGCGCTCGCCGCGAACGGCGGCGTCATCATGATCAACTTCTTCCCGAAGTACGTCGCGCAGCACGACACGACGGCCTCGCTCGATGACCTCCTCGACCACATCGACCACGCCGTCGAGGTCGCGGGCGTCGATCACGTGGGGCTCGGGAGCGACTTCGATGGGGTGCCGAACTTGCCGAGCGGGATGGAGGACGTCACGAAGCTGCCGTGGATCACGTACGGCCTGCTCAAACGCGGCTACAGCGACGAGGACGTGCGCAAGATCCTCGGCGGCAACACCCTCCGCGTCCTCGCCGACGCCGAGCGCGTGGCGGCGGAGCTTCAAACGGAGCGGCACCCGTAGAGACGCGGCATGCGGAGGCGCTACTCGAAGTCCGTGTTGAGCCGGTAGCGGGCGATCCGGTTGTTCCCCGTGTCGGCGACGTACACCGTCCGGTTGAAGTAGGCCACGCCATCGGGGTTGCGGAACGAGAGCGCCCCGCTGCCCGTCCCGCCGAACGACACCTTCACGGGCCGGAGCGTGCCCGCGCCCGGCGGCGGGGCCACGCCTTCGACCCCGTTCCGGTTGAAGATGTACAGGCTGTCGGTCGTCGCGTCGACGGCGAAGAGGTAGCCCGTCACGTCGGCGGCGACGGCGAGGCCGGAGGGGCTCGTCATCCCGAAGTTCTCGTAGAGGAAGCCGTCCCCGTTGTCCGGGTTCGCGCTCGCGCCGAGCCGCTCGGTGTCCACGCGGAACTCGGTCCCGTTCGGCGTCTCGACGACGAGGACCGAGAGGACGGGGAACCGGAGGCCGTCGCCCGGCGGGTCCTGGCCGACGAAGAAGTCCTGGGAGTTGGAGAACGTGGAGCGTTGCGGCGGCCCGATGGAGGTGGCGAGGGCCGAGGGGTAGACCGCGCTGAGGAGGCTCGGCTGCGTCGGGCTGAGGGCGCTGATGAGCCGGGTGTTCGCCCCCTCCGGGGTGAAGGAGAGCACGCCGTTGAACGGGGCTACAATCGCGGGGAGACCCTGGCTCTGGGTGTTCACCGGGCCGCTCCGCGAGACGTAGAAGCTGTTGTCGGCGAGCACAGCGACATCGGTGAATCGGGCGTCGGAGTCAGAGAACCCGCTGGAATAATCGCGCGGGTTGCGGAACTGGTTGGCCGAGCGCGAGCGGTCATCGAAGGGGTGCCAGACGATGTCTTCGATCACGGGCGCACCCGTCGTCGCGCCGCTGATGCGGTAGACCACGGGGAGGTCCCACATCCGGCCGTCGACGGTGGTGTCGCGCCGAGCCGTGACGAGCAGATCGAGCTGGCGGTCCTGCACGAGCGCGGTGATGTCACGGAACGGCTGCCCTCCGATGGTGCCGATAAACGTCTGCGGCCGCCCCGCGAGGTCGAGCACGTGGAGGCCCTGCACGTCGCCGACGTAGATCAGTTCGTCGTAGCCGACGTACACGTCCACCGGCTGTTGGAGCTGGCCGCCGTTCGCGCCCTGGGTGTAAAACGGGTTGAGCGGCACGTAGCCGACCTCATCCACGAGCGTGGGGTCCACCTGCCCCTCGTCGAAGATCTCGTCGGTGGTCGTGTCGTCCTTCGAGCCGAAGAGGCTGTCGCAGCCGGCGAGGAGAAGGGCGAACGCGAGGAAGAAGAGCGCGGAGCGCATAAGCGAGAGCGTGAGGATGCGAAGGCGTCAGTTCAGCCGGAGATTGAGGCCGATGCGGTGGATGCTGCCGAGCCGGTCGAGCCGGTTGAACCCGTAGTCGACGCGGAGGTCGGGTCCCAGTCCGGGCACGAGGAGGCCGACGCCGAAGCTGGGCGTGTTCGCCTCTTCGAGACCGAACTCGTAGCCGGTGCGGAGCGAGAGGAGGTCGTTCCACACGTACTCGGCGCCAACGTTGAACCGCTCGGCGTTGTCGTTGGGGTTCGTGAGCTGGCCCGAAACGGTGAGGTCGTGCGGGCCGCCGACGATGCCGAGGGCGCGGAGCGGGGTGTAGCTCACGCCGAGGAGGAACGTCGTCGGCGGCTCGATGCCGTCGAAGTCCTCCTCCGTCACGGTCCCGTCGAGCGTCGTGCGCGTGATGGAGCCGCCCGGCTCCGTGTTGAAGCCGAAGTTGCGGATCGCCACGCCGAGGCGGACGCCGGTGTCGCCGACGCGGTAGGCCACGCCGAGGTCGAGCAGTCCGGCCTGCGCCACGACCTCGGCCGTGGACTCGCGCACGTACTTAACGGTGACGCCGTACGAGAACAGGTCGGTCAGCGCCTGCGCGACCGTCGCCCCGACGGCGAGGTCGACGAGGCGGAACGTCTCGCCGGTGCCGTCCGGGCCGGAGAACTCCGTCGTCACGTCCATCTCGCCGGAGTCGAGGGCCTGCACGCTCAGCCCGACCGTGGCGGCCCCGATGGGCGTGCCGATTTCGGTGAAGCCCGCCGCGTAGTGGAGGGCGATGTCGGCGACGTAGCTGGCCGTGGCCGCGCCGAGCTGGGTGCCGGTGCGTGCGGCGAGGGCGGGATTCCAGAAAAGCGCGCTCGCGTCGTCGGCCGTGGCGACGGCGGTGCCGGCGAGGGCCGCGCCGCGGGCGTCCACAGGCACCTTCAGGAACTGGAAGCCGGACGTGCCGGCGCGCTCCTCGCCGAAGGACGGAAAGAGCTGCGCCCGAGCCGGGGCCGAGAGGACGGCGGCGAACCCGAGCAGGAGGAGAAGAGAGCGGATGCGCATGCGGGCGACCGGATTAAAACTCGAAGCTCACGCCGAACAGCACATGGCGGGGCGGGAGGTAGCGGGCGGGGTTGAACGGCGGGAGCCCGCTCGTGTTGGGGTCCTCGTAGCGCGGGTCGCGGAGGTTGCTCGGCACGTCGTAGTCGTCGTTCCCGCGCAGCGTCGTGAAGTCGGTGCCCGAATCCACGTCGGGGTAGCCCGCGCCGGTGACGGGGTTGACGAGGACGGCGTTTTGCTGGTTGAACAGGTTCGTCACTTCGAGCGAGAACACGAGGTCCTGCCCGACGACGGCGACGCGCCGCTGGAGGTTGAAGTCGAACCACCACCACGGCTTGCCGACCTCGGCGTAGCGCTGCTCGGGGTCGTCGACGGTCTCGTAGATCGGCCGCCAGTCGCTCTCGCCCGTGAACGGGTTGATCTCGTTGCCGACGAACCGGACGGGCGTGTAGCGCTGCCCGCTGCGGAAGGTCGAGGAGACGTAGAGCTGGAAGCGGTTGAGGCCGGGGACGCCCCAGAGCGGGTTCTCGCGGTCCCACGAGAACGTCGTGCTCGCCTTGATGTCGAGCGGGCGGTCCCACGCGAGCGGCGTCTCGAACGTGTTGTCCACGTTCCCGTCCTGGATGAGGTCTTGCAGCGCCTCGGAGTTGGTGGACGAGAGGCCCGTGGCGCGGGAGTACGAGGCGTTGATCTGGCCCCGGAACCAGTCGGCGATCCGTTTGAGGTAGCTGACCTCGATGCCGCGGACGCGGGCGAAGTCGCCGTTGACGCGGAGCGCGCGGTTCGTCGCGCGCCCCGTCGCATCCTCCACGACCACGGACGCGACCGTGATGAAGTCGAACTTGTCGCGCCAGAACGCCGTCAGCGTGAGCGCGTCGTTCGAGGTGATCTGGTTGCGGACGCCGAGCTCGTAGGAGATGTCCACCTCGGGGTTGAGGTTCGGGTTGCCGAGGTCGCCGAAGAACGAGCGGTCCTGGTAGAACGGGTCGAGGTTGGTGTAGATGAACGTCGGGTGCGGCAGGCGCGTCGAGTGGCCGTAGTTGAAGAAGAGCACCTGGTTCTCGCGCACGGGGAACGAGACGCGCACCTTCGGCAGCAACCGCGCCTTCCACCGCAGCCCGAAGAGCCCGACCGACTCGTCGAGGTACGTCTCGCGGATCACGTCGGGGATCGTGTACACGCTGTCGGCGACGAGGTCGTCCACGTACTTACCCGGTGCCCAGAACTCGGTGCGGAGCCCGACATTCGCGATCAGCCCGTTGTAGCGGAACTGGTTCTGGACGAAGAGCGCGGCGCGGCGCGGCTTCACCCGCCACACGTCGCTGGCCTCGCCGAGCCGGTTCGAGCGCGTGGTGTCGCCCTCCGCCGTGACAATCGGTGCGCCGATCCACGGGCGGATGATGTCGATCCACTGGTAGTCGTTGAGCTTGACGTCGAAACCGGCCGTGACCTCGTAGCCGCGGTTCGCAGTGAAGCGGGTGTAGTTCCCCTTCAGCACGAGCTCCTCGGCGAAGTGGTCGTGCCAGCGCGTGGCGATCCCGCCGTTGTTGAAGAGGCCGGGGCCGGGCAGCACGTAGAGCACGTTCGGATCGACCGGGTTGCCATTGGCGTCGACGAAAAGCGAGGCGGGGTAGTCCACGATCGAGGCGGGGTCGAGCTCTTCGTTGACGTCCTCGGGCCGCCAGTCGCGGCCGTTGGCATCGGCGCGGAGGCGGGTGAAGAGCCGGCTCGCCTGCACCTCGTAGTACGACTGCTGGCCCAAAACGTGCGTCCACTTGAGGTAGGCGATGTTGTTGTCGTGCGCGTACGTGTTCGCGTTGTCCGGCTGGAGGGCGAAGGCGTACTGGTAGCCCGGCCGGATCACGTCGTCGTTGCCGGTGACCTGGAGCATCCGGGTGTTCTGGTTGACCGTGAGCGAGCGCTGGTAGCTGCCTTGCAGCTTCATCCCCGGCTTCGGGAAGTAGGTCAGCTTGCCGAGCCCGCTCCAGCGGTTGTCCGTGCGCGGCATCCAGAAGTCGCTCTCGATGAGGGAGGACTGGACCTGGTCGGGCGTCGAGACGAAGCGCGTGAACTCGTCGGAGAACCGGATCTGGCCGGAGGTGAAGAAGCGGAGCTTGCCCGGCAGGATGGGGCCGGAGAACGCGCCCTCGTAGACCTCCTCGTTCCACGTCGAACCCCAATCGTCGTTGAACCCGGCGTTGTCGCGCTTATGCGAAAACGAGCCGCTGTAGCGGTCCGTCCCGTCGCGCGTCGTCACCGAGACGACGCCCGAGGTCGCATCGCCGATGTCGGCACCGACGCCGCCCGTGGTGACCTCGACTTCGGCGAAGGCGTTGGCGCCGAGGTCGAGGCCGAAGCCGGTCCCCGAGAGCGGATCTTTGGCGCTGACGCCGTCCACGATGAACCCGGTCTCGTCGGCCCGGCCGCCGCGGATGTAGAGTCCCGTGGGGTCCTTCACGACGCCGGCCTGCGTGGCGATGATTTCCTGCACCTCGCGCACCGGCGCGGCGGCGATCTCGTCGCGCCCGACGGTATACGCGCTCGACGACTGCTCCACGTCCACAAGCGGCCGCTCGCCGACGACGACGACTTCTCCCTCGGTCTGGAGCACCATCTCGCCAAGCTCGATGTCGAGCGTGGTGGTGCCGCCGGTGTTGATGCGGATGCCGGTGAACTGCTTCGTCTCGTATCCCACGAACGAGGCCTGGACCGTGTACTCGCCGCCGCGAAGGCCCGAGATCGCGTACTTCCCGTCGAAGTCCGTCGCGGCCCCCTGGCTGGTGCCGAGGACGAGCACGTTGACGCCGGGGAGGGTCTCGCCCGTCTCGGTGTCGGTGACGGTGCCGGCGAGGCGGCCCTGAGCCACGACCGGCTGCGCCGCAGTCACGAGGGCGAGAAGCGGGAGGAGGAGCGCGAGGCGCATCGCAACATGCATGGGCGTGCGGGAGAGAGTCGGCAAGGCGAGACTCAGCGGGGGAAGCCGAGCGCTTCGAGGATCAGGCGGACGGCTTGCTGCGGGGCCTCGGGATTCCCATCGGCCCCGGTGAGGAACGGGTTCCCGTTGAGCGGGACCACGAGCGGGAGCGCGAAGAGGGCAACGCGCCCGTCCGCCCGCAGCGAAGCGACCGTGCCGGGTCCGGGCCAGTCGGTGAAGGTGTTGTCATCCCTCCGGACCGTGAAGTCGGCCGTGTAGAGGGGGAAGGACCCCGCCCCCACCGGATAGCTGAACGCGTTTTCGATAGCCCGCGTCATGCGCAGAGCCGGCAGGGTCGTACCGCTTGGGAGCGCCCCGGCCGGCGCCACCGTCGCCCCTCCGGTCAGGAGGAAATAGGGGAAGAACTCCTCGTATTCGCTGCCAGGGCCGAAGTCGAACAGGCCCGCGAGTGGGAGCACCGCCAGCGCGCTGTTCCCGAGGTTGTCCTCGGGCGCGGTCGGGATGGCGACCGGCACGTTCACGAAGAGGCTCCCGCCGGCATCGAAGAACTCGTCGAGGAAGTTGGCGACGAGCGGGAGGTTGTTGCCGAGCGAGCGGTTCGTGGCGTTCGTCGACACCCAGTAGATGTGACGCCAGAACCGGAGCGTCTCGCGGAGTGTCGGGTCGGGGTTCTTCGGGAGGTTCTCACTGTAGAGCAGTACGACCGTCGAGCCGGACTGAAAGGGCTCGGCGAGGTACCACTCGTCGTAGTTGCCGGCACCGACGTACCCGTCGAGGATCGCGCGGTGGTACGGGAGCACGACGGTGTTGCGCTCGCTGCGGTAATCGTTGACGAGCAGGATCGGGCTCGTCACGCGGCGGACGTACCACGTCTGCCCGGCGTCGGGGTCGGGGTTCGGGTAGACCACGGTCGGGCTCCGGAAGTCGGCGGCGTCGACGGCCCGGAGGAAGAGCGTATTCGTCGCGTCGGTGCGGAAGCCCGGCAGCCGGATCTCGGAGGGCGAGCCGCTGCGGCCGAGAAGCAGGCGCGCCGTCGTCTCGGTCGCGCCCGCGTCGTCGGCGACGAGCGTGATGAAGCCCGTGTCGGCCGGGAGTCGGACGAACCCGGCCGTCGTGTCGTTGAGGGCGACTTCGATGGCCGCGAGGTTCGCCTGCCCGTCGAGGTCGCTGGCACTGAAAGCGAACGAGGCGGCGGGCCACGTCGTGTCCGGCGGCACCTCGGTGGCGCTGAGCCGGAGCACCGGCGGCGAGTTGCGGACGGGGAAAACGGTCCGGGCCGGCGTCGGGTCCACGCCCTCGTCGTTGTCGATAGCGCGGACCTCGAAGGCCACGTTCGCAATCGGCGAGCCGGCGGGGATCGGCAGGAGCACGAGCGAGTCGCGCCGCGTAGTCCGCGCCCACCCGACCTCCGGCCCGATCATGCCCGTCTCGCGCTCGTCGTAGAACCGGAGCTCGAACGCTTTGACGAACCCGTCGGGGTCGCTGCCGGACCAGTTGACGCGGACGAGGCTCGTGAACCGCCGCGTCTCGACGATGAACTCGTCGACGATCGTCGTGTCGCCGCCCATGACGAGGGTGTCGCCGGGCACCGCGAGGGTGTCGGTGAGCACGTCCCGGAGGTCGGCGGCCTGGACGGCCAGCTCGGTCTCGGGCAGCCGGTTGGCGTTCTTCTCGCCGGAGATCCCGCCGTCGCACGCGGCGAGCAGGGCGGGCACGGCGAGGAGTCCGAGCCAGAGCAGGCGGGCCGTAAGTCGGTACATAAAGGGGCAGAGTCAAGAGAAGAGCACGAGGGGCCGACACCGTCGCTGGCACCGGCCCCCCGTCGTCTTCCGTGGGGTTACTTAACGAGCGTCATCCGGCCGGTGAGGACCTCGCCGCCCGCGCTGAGGCGGTAGACGTAGACGCCGGCGGCGAGGCCGCGCGCGTCGAACGTCGCCTCATACCGGCTCGCGGCCAGCTCGGCATCGACGAGCGTGGCGACCTCGCGGCCGAGCGCGTCGTAGACCCGGAGCGTGACGGGGCCGGCGGTGCCGATCTCGTACGAAATCTTCGCTTCCGACGCGAACGGGTTCGGGTACGCGGTCTCCAGCGTGAAGCGGCCGGGGACGGCCGCACCGGTCGGCTCGTTCGCCACGGTGAACTGGATGTCCGCGGGGCTCTCCGGCAGCAGCTTGTAGTTGCCGAAGGAGAAGTACCACAGGCCCTGGATGGCCGCAAGCTGCTGGCCCACGGTGAAGTTCATGATGTTGAAGTCCGCCGGGATGGCGTCGGACAGATCGTCGGCACGGACCTCGTTGGCCTCGGTGCCGTCGGAAGAGAACTGCCACTCGCCGAAGCCGGCCTCGGCGTCGTCCCCGTCAGCATTGACGTCGGTGATCGTGGCGGGCTCGAAGCGGAGCGCCATGCCCTCGTGCGCCTCGGCCGTCGGCGGGTCCTGGGCGAGGACGCCGGTCGGGAGGATCTTGTAGGCGTAGGGATTGCCGCCGCTAACGCGGGTGAGCGTGGCGTCATCGAGCCGGGTGACGTTGAAGTTCTCGGCAATCGTGGCGGCCGTGATCGAGACGCGGTCACCGGGCTGGAGCAGGAGGCCCGCGATGTCGACGGTGACCTCGACGAAGACGCCACTCCACGGGCCGAGGGCCGGATCGTCCTGAATGGTGAGGAGGCCCGAGACCTCCGGCGTGCTCATCACGACGGCCTCGATGGCGATGTTGCTCGTCGTGATGCCGGCGAACGGGCTCGGCCCCGGACCTTGGGTCGCCGTGAGCTGCACGTCCTCGATGGAATTGATGCCGTCGAAGAGCACGCGGTACGTGTTGCTATCGCTCATCGAAGAGCCGCCGGTGTTGTCGGTGGCCGTGACAGTGTAGGTCACGAACGCACCATCGGGGAGGGCGGGGATCTGGCCGCTGTAGACGCCGGAGCCGTTGTCGGTGAGCGTCACATCGCCGAAATCACCCGTCGACGCGACGTAGCTGAGCACGACGCTCGTGATCGTGCGGTCGGCACCGGGGGCGACCTCGACGGAGATCGTCACGGGCGCGTTGCCCGGCACGTCGGTCGGACCCTGAATTGCGCCGAAGACCGGCGGCGATTCGAGGGCTTCGAGGTCGCTGTCCTCCCACGGAGCCACGGTGAAGGCGGCGGCCCCGGGCTCGATGTCGTTGTCGAAGTCGAACGTCGGGAACGAAACGAAGCCCTGGATGCGGATGATGGCCCCCGTGGCCGGCGGAACGAAGGGGTCACCCGGCGCGCGCGTCCCGTAGGGCGGGTTGGGGTAGCCGGCTCCACCGGAGCGGTCGTTCCGGTAGCGGAGGGAGATGTCGTCGAAGTTCACGACGGCATCGGAGCCCGACGAGCTCCACTGGAAGTTCGGGCGGCCCGCGTCGGCGGCGACGCTGGCCTCGACGAGCGCGCTCTCGAAGAGGACGTACTCGTTGTTGTAGATATTGAAGTTCTCCCAGTTGGCCTGGTAGATATCGTTGCCGTCCCCGTCCTGCCCGACGACCCGGTTGAGGTCCCCGGTCGAGATGGAGCGCGGCTGCACGATCTCGTCCGGCAGGCCGAGGCTCGCGTACGGCCCGACGAGCTGGGCCGCATCGGGGTCGATCTGGATCGTGGTGCCGAACGGGCTGACGGTCCCGATGAAGTCGTAGACGAAGCCGGGCTGCAAGCTCAGCGTCTGCTCTCCCCCTCCGTCGACGAGCTGCATCGTCATGCCGTCATAGCCCTGCGAGTTCGCCGTCGTGTCGCGGACGAAGACGTGGACGCGACCCGGCGCGTTGATCGCATCGACCCACGAGGCGTTGCCCGAGTTGTAGGGGTTGGTGAGGACGACAGCGGTGAACTGAACGCTCTCCCCGGTGTGAACGAACACGATGTTGTCGTCTACGTCCTGCTGTGTGGCGTCGATGCCGAGGTTCTGGAGCGTGGTCAGGTTGGCTTCAGGGACGCGGTTGATCTCACGGATGGTGAGCGCGGTCTGCGCCGAGGCGGCCGTCGCAAAGACGACCGGGGCGAGCACGGCCAGCACCGCGAGGAGGCGGGTAGCATTCTTCATAGGAGGAAGGCGTTTGGTGAGAAAGCGCATAGTGGTAGAGCGGATCAGGCGAAGGAAACGGGCTGCTAGCGGATCACGACGAACTTGCCCGTCTGGGTCTCGCCGGTGTCGAGGTCGCGGACGGAGAAGAGGTAGAGGCCACTCGTGACGGTGAGGCCGTTTTCGGAGAGGATGTCCCACGCGTACTCACCGCCGGCGGTCACGCGGTTGGGGCCGCTGAGGGCCCCGTACCAGCCGATGTCGCCGCCGCTCGGGTCCGCCGCGTCGTGCCGCATCTCGGCGACGACCTCGCCGGCGACGGTGTAGACGCGGATGTCGGCGCGGGCGGGGAGGTTGGAGAAGTAGAGCTTGCGCGACGTGTTCGTATTCCCGTCCCACGCCGCTTGCACGCGGTACGGGTTGGGGTAGACGACGGGCGCGGGCCGGACGCTTCCCGTCACGGCGGCGGCACCGGGGAAGACGCGGACGGCGTTCGTGGTCCGGCCGGACTCGAAGGAGTCCAGCCCGGCGTCGGCATCGCCCTCGTCGAAGGCGGTGACGGCGAAGCCGTACTGCCAGCCGCTGAGGAGGCCCTCGGCGACGTAGCGGTACTCGTACGTCCGCTCGTCGCCGGGGAAGGTGGCGGGGGTGTCCAGCCGGATGGCCTCGAACCCGGTGTTAAACCCGGTGTCGTTGCCCCGCCGGTCGAACTGCGCGAGGAGGTCGGCCTGGCCGAAGAGGTTGCCGGTGCGGTCGTCGCCGGGGTCGGTGCGGTAGACGCGGTAGCCCTCGAAGTCGCGGCGTCCCGTGATCGGGTCCACGCTCTCCTCGGAGGCGGCGTCCCAGTAGAGGATCGCCCGGCCGAGGTCGGTCTCGACGTGGAGGGCGGGCGAGGCCGGGGGCTCGGGGATGAGGTAGCGGTCGAGCGCGCCGTTGCCGTTGACGTCCTCGCCCTCGTCGAGCACGCCGTTGTAGTTGAAGTCCTCGCCGGCGTAGGTCCGCTGCGCCCAGAACACATTGTTGCGCAGGATCGTGCGGCTGTCTTCGTTATCGACCGCGCGCGCCGCGATGCCCTGGAACGCCTCGGGCTTGAGGGCCGCCACGAACGCCCACGTGATCGTGATCTTCCCACCGGGCGCGACCTCGGGGAACGGCCCGACGGAGAACACGCTGATCCAGTTGCCCCCCTCCGCATTCAGCGCATCCGTCGCGAGACGCTCGCGAAAGGAGATGTTATCGTTGGGCAGCAGGGGCCGGTCGAGCGGCGTCGGCGTCATCATGCGCTCGTAGCGCTCGAGGTCGTTCTGGGGCCGGTTGAGGATGTCCTGTCCGGTGAACTTCCACCAGCGGGGATTCGCGCGGGGAGCGGGGTAGCCGAGCGCGCGGTACTCGTCCTGGAGGAACGGGTGGAAGAACCGGGTCCCGTCGTTCGGGTCGTCCCAGTCAGCTCCGAGGAAAGCGATGGAGCCGTAGGTGTTGAGGCTCTCCTCGGTGCCGGCGGCGTTCCACGCGTAGGAGACGAACTGGCTGTCGGGGGCGGCGTCGAGAAGGGTGCCGTCGGAGGCATACTCCGGGTAGCCGAGGAAACCGCGCCCGCTCCGGGAGAAGAAGTTGCTCCCGGCCTCGTCCGTCGTGATGATGTTGCGGACGACGAGGTCGTCCCACATCCCGACCCAGACCGAATCCCACGGCTGGTCTGAGATGTTCGTGATCTCCTGCTCGACGATGACGAAGTACTCGGTGAAGGGGAAGCTCCACGCATAGCTCCGGCTCTCGACGGACATGCCGAGCCGGCCCGCGAAGTCGGGCGTGGGTGTGAACGTTCCCGGCACCACGCTCGCCGTGTCGACGAAGGTAGAGACGAAGTCCTGCTGGCTGACGGCGAGCGGGGTGAAGGCCGCCGAGGTCGGGAGCGACGAGCGCTCCTGGATCAGGCTCGCCTGCGTCGTCTCGTAGCCCGTGTTCCCCGGCGAGTAGCCGCCCGAGCTCGTCACGGCAGCGGTGCGGACGGTGATGAGCCCGTCGGAGCGGAGCGCCCCGACCCACAGCCCGGCTTCGAAGAGGTGCTCGATCCCGCTCTCCAGCGGATACTCGAACGACGGCGCACCGTTGCCCCTGCTCGCCCGCACGCTGGAGTTGCCGTAAAACCCGGCGTTCGACACCGTCAGTCCGACGTTGCCCACGTCGTGAACCGCCTCCTGAAACGGCTGCGCCGTGGCCGTGGGCGCGACGACAGCGAGCGCAGCTAGTACCGCGAGGACGTGGAGACCGGAACGAGTCGGAGAGTATGCAGGAAGCAAAGCGGCCATGCAACAGCGGGGATCGGGGCGGGGCGGAGAGGGTCCACATCATCACGCGCCCGGCAACATACAACCCGGCCCCGCCGGGGGAAAGGCACCCCCGCACCTTAACGGAGGATTAATGGCATGGGGATGTGCGGAATCCCGACCGCCGTCCCCGTTCACTCCTCACTCCCGTGGCCGATCCAGGGCTTCTGCCCGTCGCGCGAGGTCACGGCGAGTCCGTCTTCGCGCTGCGTGCGGACGTAATCGGAGACGTGTCCCTCGTACCGCTCCACGAACGCCGTCCGGTGGTCGGCCCCGCGCACGGTGCCCCGGCAGTCCGTCGCCCCGCAGGTGCAGGCGAAGTCCGGCATCGCATCGTCGTAGAACGTAGCGTAGTCCACGGTGATCTCCTCACCCACTGCAATCGGGCGGCGCGCGACGAGGTCGAGCCCGTCCAGCCACGCGCTCGGGTCGCAGGCATGGTTGATGGGTCGCCAGTCCTCGGGGTCGTCGCTCCACATCACCCACACCTCGTCGGTGAGGGGCCACGCGTAGCGGGCGAACCAGTCCTTCCGTCGTGCATCCCAGTGCCGCTCGACGTGGCTCCGGGTGACCAGCACGTGCGGCTGCTCCTCGTAGCGCTGCACCGTCTCGCCCTCGGCGATGGGCTCGGTGGCGAACGTGCCGTAGTCGCCGTCCCGGTCGGCGCGGACCTCCCACCGCTCGCGCTGCCGCCGGTGCCGCGCGAGGGCCGCCGCGAGGATCTGCTCGACGAACCCGCGGTGCCCGGCGGGGTCGTGCTGGAGGATGAGGTCGGCGCTGCCGGGGTCGGAGGGCGGATAGAAGAGGGCGCAGTTCGGGTTGATCTCCAGCAGATACACCTCGCCCGCCGCATCGACGCGGAAGTCGCACCGCCCGTAGCTCGCCCCGCCGAGCCCGACGAACACGCGCCGCGCCGCCTCTTTGAGCCGCTCGGCGAGGGCGGCGTCGGCGCACGGGCGGGCGTGCATGCCGTGGTAGTCCACCCACTTCAGCGCGTAGTGCTTGAAGGTCTCGCCCTCGGGGAAGGCGAACTCGATGGGGACGTACGCCGTCGGCCTCTCGGCGTCGTCCGGGTTCTCGGCGACGAGGACGGTGAACTCACGACCCTCGATGAACTCCTCGACGAGCGCGCCGCCGTACGCCGCCGTCATCCGCACGACCTGCTCGCGGAGGGCGTCCGGCGTCTCGACGCGGGAGGCGCGGGTGAGCCCGATGCTGCTGTAGCTGTTCGGGTGTTTGACGATGAGCGGAAACCGCAGCGTCGCGGCGACGCGCTCCGCATCCTCCGGCCGCCGGACCGTCACGGACGGCGGCGCGGCCACGCCCCACGCCCGCGCCACCCGCTTCATCGCCTCGCGCGTCGGCTCGTAGAACGACGACGTAGCCCCAGTGAAGGGGAGGTCCAACCGCTCCAGCGCCTGCACGACCTCGATGCCGGGCTGGTCCGCGTCCCACGCGCCGTCGCAGAGGTTGAGAAACACGTCGTAGCCCTCTCGGGCGAGCGCGATGAGTTGCGGCACCGCGGTCTTTTTGGTGAGGTAGACCGTCTCCGTCTCGTGTCCGTCGAGGTAGGCGGTCGGGTCGTACGGGAGGTCGTCCGCCGCGAGCGGTTGCACGGAATCCTCGACGTGGTAACAGAGCACACAGATGCGCATCAGCCCTCCGTCTCGCCCGCCGCCCGGTCCGGGCCGACGCTGTGCTCGATGAGATCGAGGATCCGGCGGTACTCGTCGGTCCAGCTCGTCGGCTCGGTGAAGCCGTGGCCTTCGACGGGGTACATCGCCAGCTCCCAGTCCGTCTTCTTCAACTCGATGAGGCGCTGGCTGAGGCGGAAGATGTCCTGCGGCTGCACGTTGTCGTCGATGAGCCCGTGGCACATCAGGAGCGGGTCATCGAGCCCGGCGGCGAAGTTGATCGGCGACGAGCGGGCGTAGGCGAGGGAGTCCCCGACCGGCGTGTTGAGGATGTTGGCGGTGTAGCCGTGGTTGTAGTGCGCCCAGTCGGTCACGGAGCGGAGTGCCGCGCCGCCGCCGAAGTGCTCCGCCTCGGTAAAGAGCGCCATCAACGTGATGAACCCGCCGTACGAGCCGCCATAGATTGCCACGCGCTCGCCGTCGATCCCGAACTCGTCGCCCACCCACTCGGAGGCGTCGACGTAGTCCTGCAGGTCGCGCCCGCCCATGTAGCGGTAGATGGCCGTCCGCCAGTCGCGGCCGTAGCCGGCGGAGCCGCGGTAGTCGAGATCGAGCACGAGGTAGCCGCGGTCGGCGAGGAGGTTGTGGAACATGTACTCGCGGTAGTAATCGCTCCACCAGCGGTGGACATTGTGGAGATAGCCTGCGCCGTGGACGAAGAGGACCGCCGCGCTGTTCGGGTTCTCGGGCCGGTAGATCCGCGCCGGAACGTCCACGCCGTCACTCGCGGGGATCGTGATGATCTCGGCTTCGCGCCACGGATACGCCCGCCACGCCTCCGCCGTGGACTGCGTCACCTGCCGGACCGGCGGCTGCCGGCCTTCGGGTGTTTCTCCGACAACCGGCGGCTCGACGAACACCTCGGGCGGCCGGTTGCTCTCGGAGTGGAGGATGGCGAGCCATTCCTCGTCCGGCCCGAGCGCAACCTCGTTGCGGCCGGGAAGCCGCGTGAGCCGGTCGCGGTCGCCGCCGCCAGCGGGCATCCGGTAGTAATGCCACTCGAACGGCGAGCCCTCGCTGCTGCCGAAATACCACCACCGCCCGTCGCGCGAAAGCTGCGGGCTCTCCACTTCGAACCCCCCGCTCGTGACCTGCTCGGCTTTACCCGATCCTACGTCCACGGCATAGAGGTGGCTGAAGCCGGAGGCCTCGCTCTGGAACCAGAAGCGGCGACTATCCGGTAGCCAGCCCACGCTCGACGTGCCGCCCCACCACGAAATGCCCGGCCCGGCGATCCACGCCTCGTCGCGCTGCCGGTCGAGGCTCGTCACCGCGCCGGTCTCGGGGTCGAGGCGGGCGATCCAGCGATCTTTGTTGTCGTACGTCCGCACGTCGAGCACGGCGTAGCGGCCGTCGGGGCTCCAGTACGGCCCGAAGGGGATGAACGAGCGGGCGGAGTCGGCGGTCTCGCCGCGCTCGCGTGCGAAGTCCGGCGCGTCGGTCGCCCCCGGCAGCGTGCTGAGGTCCACGGCGAAGGTGGTGTCCCGCCTCAGGTCCTGCACGTAGAGCATCTGCGCCTCGCCCGCCGCGCCGACTTTGGGCCGGGCCGTCATCTCCTCCGCGTAGCCGGAGCGCGTGACGTAGTTGGTCATGCGCGTTTCGGTCGGCTTCGCATCCTCGGCGAGGACGAACGTGACGAAGCGCTCGTCGGGGCTGAGCCGGAGCTGCTGGACGTTTTTCGTCCCGGTGTAAAACGTCGGCGGCAGATCGCGCGTCGTGGCCTCCCGCTCTTCGGCAGCTTCGCGGAGCGAGTCCTTGCGCGCGGCCTCGCGGAGCACGTCGAAGAGGTCGAGTTGCTGGCGTTCGAGGAAGGCGTCCTGCGCGCTCGGCGCGTCGTCCTCCGGCTCGTCGCCCTCGCGGAGGTCCGTGCGCTGGTGCGTGAGCGCCGTCCCGAGGTCGAGCGCGTAGACGTTGTCATCGCGGACGAACACGACGCGCTGCCCGTCGAGGGAGAACCGTGGGCCGGACTCGCGGGCGCGCGTCTCGGTGAGCCGTTGCAGCCCGCCGGTGCGGAGATCGTAGAGCCAGAGGTCGCCATCGCGCTCGAAGACGTGTCGGGCGAAGTCGGCGTCGTAGGCGAGGCGGTCAGCGTGCCAGCCCTCGAAGCGGGGCGGCAGCACGCGCCGCTCGGCAGGGCTCACCTTTTCCGGCTCGACCTCGCCCGGCACGACGCGGTAGAGCGAGTCGGCCGGGGAATGCCCCTGCGGGTTCCAATCGAAGTAGACGTAGTCCCCGGCGTCGGTCCAGTGGGCGTCGGACGGCCACGCGCCGATCCACGTGTCCGGGTCCTGCATGATCTGCTCGACGGTCAGCGTCGGGCGCTCAGCGGGCTGCGCGACGACAGGGACGGCGAGCAGCGCGGCGAAACCACAAACGACGAACAGCGAGCGAAGCGACATGAGCGAGGGAGTCTGGGCCGGAAGAGGTCGGCCCGGAAAATACGCGCCGATCCGTTCCCGCATCCTCCCCCTCAGCGCCCGCTCGTCATCTCCAACCGCTCGACCGTTCGCAGCAGGCCGAGCGTCTGATTGTCCGCCCCCCGGTATTCCTGTACGGTCTCCGTCGTCCGCAGCACGAGCCCGCGCCCCGGTGCCACGTAGTCCAGCCACTCGAACTGCTCGGCGTCGGAGACGACGTCGATCTCGGTACGAATCACAAAGCAGTCGAACGTCCCGGCCTCGACTGTCACCGTCTCGCGGCCGACGACGGCGCGCGTGCTCCCGAACGGGTCCGTGAACGATACCCACGACCGCCCGACTTCGAGCGGAAGCTCGTAGACGACGCGGGGATCGGTGCGGACGATGAGGCTGTCGTCTTCGCTCCCGCCCCGCTCGGCGCGATGGCGCTCGACGAGTTGGGCGACGGTGTACGGCAGGCCGTAAACGTCCGTCGCGACGATCACGCCACGCGGCTCCACGACGGGCGTCGAACCGGGCGAGGCGTAGGCCACCTCGCGCAGCCGCTCCTCCCTCGGTTCGTACCACGACCGACTGCTCCCGACGCCGACGCTCGATTCGAGTTCGGTGAGCCCCCGGTAGCCCGGCACCGATGCGTTGCGCGAGGCGGTGCGGACGCGCACCTCCTCGCTCGTACTGAGCACGAGCGAGTCGCCTTCGACGAGGCCGCTCTCCAGCGACCACGCATAGCGAGCGTCGTCGGGCAGCAGGGCCGTGGCGACGGGGTCGTCGGAGGAGTCGCAGCCGGGGACGAGCACCAGCAGGGCGAGGAGCAGGAAGAGGCGCATCGGGACACGGAGGGCCAGAGGTAACGGCGCGAAAGGAGCTCCTTTCGCGCCCGGTGTCAATCCCCTTCGCCGCCCCCGATGCGGAGCCGGTCCGGCACGTCGTTGCGCTGCGGGTCCGGGTTGACGAGGCCGCCCGTGAGCGGGAGCTCGAACGCCGTCACGAACGGGGCGACGACGGAGAAGAAGAACTCCTGCTGGAACTCGACGAAGGCCTCGGTGAAGCGCCCTTTCTCGTCGAGGTGGCCGAGGATGTCGAGGTAGAACGTGCGGGGCCAGCCGGGGAATTGCTGCTCGGCCTCGCGCAGGAGCGCTACCACGTCGTGGGCCGCGCGCTCGAACGCGTGGTCCGGCTCCACGATGTGGTAGAGCGAGACGGTATTGTCGAAGTTCATCGAGAGGCCGGTGGCCTCGGGCTTGCGGTAGTCCGGGACGAGCACGGGTGCGGCGGCAGGCGAGACGGGAGAGCCGCAAAAGTAGGGGACGGAGCCGCCTCGGCATGGCGAGGAACGTGAAAAGATTCGCTGCCCTACCGCACGCCTGCCTCTTCGCGGAGGCCTTCCTCTTCGGGGTTCGCCTGCCCGGCCTCGGCCGGCTCGGTGGCGCGGGGGAACGCTACGGTGAACGTCGTGCCGGTCCCCTTCCGGCTCTTCACCTCGATGGAGCCGTGCATGAGGTCCACGAGCCGCTTCGTGATCGCCAGGCCGAGGCCGCTGCCCTCGCGGTGTCCCGTCGCCTCGTCGGTCGCCTGCCGGAAGGCGTCGAAGAGGTGGGGGAGAAACGCCTCGTTGATGCCCTCGCCGGTGTCGCGGACGCGCAGGCGCACGGTATCACCTTCGCTACCCACCTCCACCGTGACGCCACCTTCCTCGGTGAACTTGATGGCATTCCCGACGAGGTTGTTGACGATGCGGGTGAGCAGCGCGGCATCCGCCAATGCCAGCCCCGCCGAGGCCGGAGCGCGGACCTCGAGCCGGAGCCCCTTCCGCTCGGCCAGCGGCTGGAGCAGCCCGACGGCCTCGCTCACTTCCGCGGCTACGTCGAGCGGGGTCAGCCGCACCGCCATCTCGTCGGCCTCCAGCCGGGCGAGGTCCAGCACGGAGTTGAGCGTGCTCAGGAGCCGGCGGCCGCTCCGCACGACGAGGTCGGCCACGTCGCGGTGCTCGGACGGGACGGTGTCGGCCAGTACCTCGGAGAAACCGATGATGGCGGTGAGCGGGGTGCGGATCTCGTGGCTCATGTTGATGAGGAAGGCCGTCTTGAGGTGCGCCATCTCCTCAGCCTGCTTTCGAGCCTCGTGCAGCATGGCTTCCGCCTCTTCTTGCTTCGTCACGTCGCGGATGATGCCGACGAACCCGATTGTCTCCCCTTCCGCCCCCCTCATCCCCACCCCGACGGATTCACCGACGAACTCGCGACCGTCCTTCCGGCGGTAACGCGTGCGGTACGGGGTGGGCTGCTCGTCGGCGTCGCGGTGGAAGCGGCTCTGGCCCAGTTGCTCGAAGGTTTCAGGGTCGGCGTAAAGAACGGCGGTGCTCTGCCCTTCCAGCTCGCCGGGGGCGTAGCCGAAGAGGCGGGCCGCCGCCGGGTTTATCGTGTGGAGTACGCGGTCCGGATCGGCGAGCATGACGGCGTCCGGGACGGCCGTGAAGATGCGTTCGAACTCGGCGCTCTTGGTGCGCAGTGCTTCCTGCACCTCCTGAGCCCCCGTGGCGTCCTCGGCGATGTAGGAGAACTGCGGGACCCCCTCACCTGAGATGCCGATGCAATTGACGACGACTGCGAGGCGGCGGTGGCCGTGTGCGTGCGGGTGGTCGTACGCGAAGCGAACCGCCTCGCCGGCGAGGGCGCTCTCACGGTAGGCGTTCCACCACCGCTCCTGGATGGCGCGGTCCTCTTGCGACGCGGGCGCTTTGTGGGCTGGCGCCCCGTCCGGCGTCCCGAAAAAACGAACCGCCGCCGCGTTGCCCGACACGTGACGGAGCTCGTCACCCACCATCTCGACGACGCCCATCATCATGGGGGCGACATCGTAGAGGCTGCGCAGGCTCCGCTCGGTCCCGCGCAGGCGCTCGGCCACCTCACGCTGCTCGGTCACGTCACGTCCGATGAGGTAGAGGACCGAACGCGCGCCGAGCGCTACCATGCTCACCAGCGCTTCGACCGTGCGGACCTCGCCGGAAGCGATGCGGTGCCGCTGTGTGAGGGCGGAGCGCTGCTCCCGAAACGCCCGGTGGAGCGCGGGAAGCACGCGGTTCTCGGGCAGCGTGCTCAGCGAGGCCAGTGAACGCGTGGTGAGTTCGTCGATGGAGTACCCGTAGAACGCCGCCGCCGCCGCGTTCGCATCCACGATCGCGCCGGTCCGAGGGTCCAGGAGCAGCATCAACGCCGCGTGGCCGTCGAAGAGACCCCGTGCGCGCTGCGCTGCGTGCCGATCGCTCTCGGCCACCTCCGCCGTGAGGCACCCGAACTCGGCGAGGGTCTGCTGCTCGTCGGCGTCGAGCGTGTGCGGGCTGCCGTCGAGGAGGCAGAGCGCGCCCAGCCGTTCGCCCTCCGATCCGGTGACGGGCACCGCCGCGACGAACCGAATCGCCGGAGCCAGCTGCGAGAACGGCGGCAAGCCGACGGTGTCCGAGATGACGAGGCCGCGCTCCTCTCCGATCAAGTTCCCGAGGCCGAAGGCGTGCAGGTCCACGTCCGCGCCGTAGATCACCGCTGCTCCCGTCGTGCTTGCAGGGACGAACTGCGCGGAGGTCGTGCCCAGAGTGCGAGCAGCGAGCCGAACGATGCGTCGGAGCGCAGCCCGCCCGTCAGGCAGTACGGAGTCGGGAGAGGGAACCATGCAGCTAGCAGGAGAGGAGCAAACGGGCGAGCCGTAGTCTGATAATCGCCCCCTCCCCTCCAACCTTTATCGCCCCTATTTGCCTGCCGCTTCCGGTGCCTGGCTGCACCTAAATGCACGGGTAAACGCCTCTTCCCCTATCGCAGAAGAGTGAACTTCCGCGACGCGGACCCCCCCGCTTCCGTCAGCCGGACGACGTAGACGCCCGCCGGCAGCGCGGCCGCGTCGAAGCGCACGGTCTGCTCCGCCGCCGATGGCTCGTCGTAGAGCACCGCGACCTCGCGCCCGAGCACGTCGTAGACGGCTACCCGGACTGGACCGGGCTCGGCCGCCCGGAAGCTCAGCGCCGTCTGCGCCCGGAACGGGTTCGGGCCGATCAGCCGGAGCGCCGCTTCCGCCGCCGGCACGCCCGGTTCCGAAGCCACGGGGTCGCGCACGATCCGGTAAACGTCTCCAGAATAGTGAAGCACGTAGAGCTCGCCCGCCGCGTCCTCCCCGAACGAAGCGATAAGGAGGTCGGTGTCCGCTAGCTCCGTATTCGTCACGACGCCTGTGCCCGCCTCGACATCGAGAGCCCAGATCCGTCCGCTGATAAAGTCCCCGTAGACGTACTTCCCGACGAGATCCGGTACGGCCGACCCGCGATACACGTAGCCTCCCGTGACAGAGTTGCCGAGGCTACGATCGTACTCCCAGACCGGCGGCGTGAAGCCATCCATCGAACAGTTCGTGGGCGGGTCGTAGCAGTGCATCCCCTCCACGACGGGCCACCCGTAGTTGCCACCGAGTGCGACACGATCCACCTCTTCGTAGCTATCCTGCCCCACATCGCCGAGCCGGAGGTCCCCGTCTCCGCATCGAAGGAGGCGCGCCACGGACTGCGAAAGCCCCACGCATAGGCCTCATCGCGTTCTAGTCTGTCGCTCTCAGCGAACGGATTGTCGGACGGAATGCCGTAGGGCAAGCCGGGATCAGGATTATCGACGTCGATGCGAAGCAACGAGCCCAGCAGGGTCGTCAGATCCTGCGCCTGTTCGAACGGGTCCCCACAGCAGGCTCCGTCGCCGAGAGGGATGTAGAGGTAGCCGTCGGGGCCGAAGGCGATGCTCCCCCCGTTGTGGTTGAACTCCGGTTGCTCGACCTCCAACAGGATCGCCTCGCTGTCGGGATCGAGCACGAGCGGGTCGTCGGCCGAGCGTTCGAACCGGGACAGGACCGTGCGTCGGGGCCCGATGGCGACGTAGGTGACGAACACGTACCCATTCTCCTCGTAATCGGGGTGGAACGCGAAGCTCTGGAGGCCGCCCTCCATGCTGGCTTCCCCAACGCGATCCGTTATGTCGAGCGCATAGCCCACGAACGCGTCGCTCTCGAACACCCGGATGCGCCCCTGCTGCTCGCCGATGTAGATCCGGCCCTCCGGGTCGTGTCGAAAATCGGTCAACGGACTGAAACTCGTCTCGCTGAAGACCTCCTCCAGCCTCACCTGAGCACCGGCCTGGGGAAGGAGGGTGAGCAGCAAAAGGAGGAACAGGGGAACTACTTTCATAGCTA
>JBBSMX010000061.1:0-22944 GCA_038232935.1 Rhodothermales bacterium
AATCCTGAAGCACCCAGAGTCCGCCGAACGAGAGCACAAGGATCCAGAGGACCACCCCGGTGCTCTCGCGCATCTTGGTCATTACGCCCATGCTAACCTGCTCGTTTTAGTCTGCTGATAAGGCACGCCGCACCGCAGGGCCTCCTGACTTCGTCGCGCTCCCTGCCGGACGGCGCTAAAAAAACCGGCTCGCCCGAGGGTTACCGGCATCAACGGGCCAGAGGATAGCACGATTGCGCCCGGCATAAAGGTATTTTTCTATGAAATGGGGGGGCGTGAAACGCAAAGAGGTAAAACGTAAGGGTGCTTTGCCTCAGCGTCTCGCTACGGGCACACTTACGTTTTACACGTCAGTCTTCACGCATTACAGCTCATAGACCCCGAGCTCTTCGCCCAACTCCATCTCGGTGAACCAGTGCCGGCCGGCTTCTAGGTCGTCGTCGGTCAGGCCGGGCGGGAGGTGGACGAGGACGAGCCGGTGGACGCCCGCCTTCGCCGCGATCTCGGCCGCTTCCTCGATGGACGAGTGGACGCCTGGCACGGCCCCGGTTGCCTCGTGGACGAGTAGCCCAGCATCGCGTGCGAGCTCGACGACGTGCTCGCACGGAGCCGTATCGCACGAATACGCGAGCACCCGGCCCGTGTCGGCGTGCTCGATGCGGAGGCCGATGGTCGGGACCGCGTGATCGACGGGTGAGGCCGTCACGCGCCACGACGCGCTCGTCATCACCTCGGCGTCGGGCTCCTCGGCCACCTCCTGCCAGTTGATCTCCGGCACGTCCCAGCCACTCGTGTCGAACGCCTCCCACAACCGGCGGGCCTGGGCGAGCGCGGGGGCGATGCCGTAGACCGGGATCGGGCGGTCGCGGCCCGTCAGCCAGAGCTTCTCCATGAAGAGCGGGAAGCCGCTGACGTGGTCCGGGTGCTCGTGCGTGACGACGAGCCCGTCGAGCGTGTCGAGGTCGAGCCCGGCGGCCAGGATTCGTTGCACGAGGTCGCCTCCACAGTCGATCGCGAGGGTGGACGTGCCGTCGGAGACGGCGAGCATTGTCGTCGTGCGGTGCGGGTCCGAGACGGCCGAGCCGGTGCCGAGGAGGTAGAGGGTCATGGGTTCGGGGGGATGGGTGAGGCGACAGTCTAAACCTCCGGCTCAAGACCTACAACAAGCCGGCATCATGAAGACTGTACTTCGGAGCCTATCTTCATGGATCGATTCGACGAACAATGCTAACTATATGTATCTTCTGGGACTCGACTTCATACTTAAGAGCTCCGAGTAGATGGCTATTAGGGTCTTGCCTAGAGTCGACTTACCAATAGCATCGCATCATTTCAGTCGGATTGATAGATTTTCTGGCTTCTGGGGATAAAACATCTCCCCACACTTTGAACGTATCCCCTCCTGATTGGCTGTCTTTGATAGCCAAGCTGAAGTAGTTAGAGAACATTAGAAATTTTTCATCCATCTTGCTCAGCTTTTCGTAAATGCGAGATAGCAATGCACCTATAGTGTTAAAGCTTTTGTAGTACACTGTGTCCTCCTTCCACATCCCAGCATGCAAGCACGAGAATGTGCTCGTGCATGTTTCAAGCATCTGAAGTACTCCATTATCGAATGCTAAATGTGTTGCGCAGCGGCCTGCCGACCATACAGCTACGTCGGCGACGCAAACAAGATCTATAACCTCTCTAGGGTGTTCTGATATCTCCTGATCCAAATCAGTAATTGATGCGCTTATTGTATCTATGGCTGACCCCGTCTCCCACTCATGAGAATGAGCCAGCAAGCCATATAACAGTGGCTTGTGAAGTTCTGGATACACCAAGTCAGGCAATATAGGCTGTCTCCAATATCCTTTGGTGTTGCGCTCTCTATGTAAGATCTCAGCAATAAGCTTTGAGTTCTTCACTGCTTGACTGATACCGGATCGACGCAAGGTGTTTTTACACTCAAACGCTGCTATTACACCAGAAGACATATAGTGCTTTTTGCTTCTTAGCTTAGCTGGGTAATCGGGGTGCAAGACAAGAACATCTATCTGTGGTGATGCCTCCCCTCGGGCAGTAAGTATCCTGCCTTTTGTGACGACATGGAACGTCGCAGGCAGCCAAGCGCGTAATAGATCGGCCCAATTTTCCTCTCCCTCATCTCCTGCCGTTCCTGGATCTTCAAGGGTGCGACCTCTAATGCGGCTGTACTCAGATTGTAGCTCTACGAGGACTTGCTGCATGAAATCAACGAGATCATGAGTCGGTTCATCCCATTCTGGGTGTCGATCTTCGCTCATGTCCATCAGTCTGATCGTTATTTCTTCCGTGCTACGATGAAGGCGGTGAGGTCGAGGAGAGCGTCGGTGAAGGTTTGTAACTGCGCGGTACAAGGCCTCAACGGAGCCCTCCAAACTGGCGTGCCGTGTGGTACACCGTCAGCACCTCGGCGGAGTCCTCCTGCACGACGTCTATAATCCGGTACTGGCGGTAGATCAACTCTCGGATCGACTCATCGCCGATCTCCGGCACGACGAGGCCCGCGTTCGGGAAGTCGGACAACCGCCCCGCTGCCTCGAAGGCCCCCGTCACGAAGAGGGGGGCGAAGTCGGGGGCGACTTCCTCAAAGTAGGCCTCGATCGCTTCGAGGTCGCGGAGTGCCTGCGGACGCCATACGACCTCAGCCACGGTTCCACGACCGCTCCTGCCTCGGCTTGCGGAACTCGGCCTCGGCTTCGGACTGCGGGACGCCCTGCCCCTGCTGGGTCAAGCCCACGTTCACTTTGCGGAGGAGGAGGAGCCGCTCGATCACGTCGTCGAGCGAGGCCTCGTCCGGGAGCGACTGGACGAGGCGGACGATGTCGTCTTTGGAGTGAACAGCGGGCATAAGAGGCGGGCGTCAGTTCACGGAGGTACGCAGATACAGGCCGTGGGTTCGTCGCGAGCGGTGGGAGGCCGTGTGCCCGTCACTTCTGCCGCGCGACGATGAAGGCGGTGAGGTCGAGGAGGGCGTCGCGCGCCTCCGTCGCGGGGAACGCGGCGAGGGCGTCGGCGGCCTCGGCGGCGAGGGTCTGCATCTGGGCTCGGGCGTAGGCGAGCCCACCCATCCGGCGGACGAACTCGCCGACGATGCGGATGTCGTCGCGGCTCTTCTTCGACTTCTTGACGATCTTCAGCACGCGCTTCCGTTCGTCGGCGTCGGCGTCGCGGAGGGCGACGATAAGCGGGAGTGTCATCTTCTTCTCCTGCAGGTCGATGCCGAGCGGCTTGCCCACGTCCACGTCGCCGAAGTCGAAGAGGTCGTCGCGGATCTGGAAGGCGAGGCCGAGCTTCTCGCCGATCTCGCGGAGCGCCACGATCTCGTCGGCGTCGTCGGTGGCGGAGACGGCGCCGCACGTCGTGCAGGCGGAGATGAGGGAGGCGGTCTTGTCGGAGATGATGCGGAAGTACGTCTCCTCGTCGATGTCGAGGTGGCGCGACTTCTCGATCTGGAGCAACTCGCCCTCGGACATCCGGCGGACGGCGTCGGAGACGGTGTGGAGCAGGTCGTAGTCCTTGTGATCGAGCGCGAGGAGGAGGCCACGCGAGAGGAGGAAGTCGCCGAGGAGCACGGCCACTTTGTTCTTCCAGAGCGCGTTGATCGAGAACAGCCCGCGGCGGCGCTCGGCGTCGTCCACCACGTCGTCGTGGACGAGCGTGGCGGTGTGGAGGAGCTCGACGAGGGCGGCGGCGCGGTAGCTCCGCTCGGTGACGCCGCCGCAGAGCTGGGCGGAGAGGAGGACGAGGACGGGCCGGATCTCTTTCCCCTTCTGCCGGAGGACGTAGCGCGTGATCTTGTCGAGGAGCCCCACACGCGAACGCATCGATCCACGGAAGTAGCGCCGGAACGCGTCGAGTTCGGACTCGACGGGCGCGCGGATCGACGCGAGCGACAGGACGGTCGGCCGGTCGAGCAGCGTGGTCCGTGGGGCGACGGCAGGGGGCGTGGACTCCATACTCATTTTCACTTATTACTGAAAGAGTCTACCGACCCCGTGCCCGCAGGTTGCATCGCCACCGAATCTTTGTCGGTGCGCGAGGGGAAGGTACGGCGTCCGCGACAAACGGAGCCCACAGCCTCTACGCCGCTCACACCCCGGAGCGACGGAGGAGGACGAGGAAGAACGGGACGCCGCAGAGCGCGGTTAGCACGCCCACCGGCACCTCCTGATCCGGAAGGAGGGTTCGGGCGGCGAGGTCGGCCCAGACGAGGAAGAGGGCGCCGGCGGCGAACGAGAGCGGCACGACGCGCCGGTGGCTCACGCCGACGACGAACCGGACGGCGTGCGGCACGATCAGCCCGACGAACCCGATGATCCCGCTCGCCGCGACGAGCAGGCCGGTCACGAGCGCCGCGATCCCGATCAGCGCCCGCTTCAGTCCCTCGACCGGGACGCCGAGGCTCTGCGCGGGCTCCTCGCCGGTCAGCAGGGCGTCGAGCGGACGGGCCAGCAGCCACAACATGACTAGCCCCAGCAGGGCGCCACCCGACGGGAGGGCGACGCCGCTCCACGTCGTCCCGGCGAACGAGCCGAGGAGGAGGAAGAGGACCGTGCGGATCTTGTTCGGGTCCGGCGAGGCGAACGTGACGAACGCGGTGAGGGCAGCCAGAAACGCCGAGACGGCGACTCCGGCCAGCAGCAGCCTCGCAGTCGAGACGCGTGGCCCCTGACGAGCGACGAGATAGACGACGAGCATCGCCGCGAGCGCGCCGAGGAAGGCGGCGAGGGACAGCGAGAGCGCCCGCGTGAGGAGGGGCGGCAGGAAGCCGAGATAGAACAGGGAGACGCCCGCACTCGCACCGCTGGAGACGCCGAGGATGTACGGCTCGGCGAGCGGGTTGCGCACGAGCGCCTGCATCGCCACGCCGATGACCGCGAGCCCACCGCCGACGAGCGCAGCCAGCAGCACGCGCGGCAGCCGGAGCCGCCACACGATGATGTCGGCCACGTCGCCCGGCGGTGCCACCGCGCCGGCCGTCAGCCGGTGGAGCACGGCCCGGCTCACGTCCCCGAGCGACACCTCCGCGCTCCCGAACGCCACGGCGACACCCACCGAGACGGCGAGGGCGGCGACGAGCCCGAGTCCGACC
The DNA here is from genome assembly GCA_038232935.1 of Rhodothermales bacterium. Lineage (GTDB taxonomy): Bacteria > Bacteroidota > Rhodothermia > Rhodothermales > JANQRZ01 > JBBSMX01. Next base: position 5,120 of record JBBSMX010000061.1, read on the forward strand.
AGCAGCGAGCGGCTCATGGGTGATTCGCCGATTGAGCGATTCGCTGATTGGGTGATGGGGTCGGGGCGGTCATTGCCTCCGATGCGGCTTCTTCCGCTCTTCCGCACTCCGGTTCTCCCATACCCCCACACCCCCATACCCCCCTACCCCCGTTCTCTCCCAACTCCGGGTGCAGCAGGCGGGCGAGGGCCTCGGCTCCATCCGCGAGGCGGGGACCGGGCCGAAGTACGAGGTTCGGGTCGATGCTGTAGACGCGGCCTTCGCGGACGGCGGGTACGGGTGCCCACGCCGGGTGCCGGTCCCTCCACACGGCGAGATCGAAATCAGCGCCGAACGTCCCTACGATGACTTCGGGCGCGGCTTCGAGCACGAACTCCTCGGAGAGCGTGACTGCCTCGCCCGCGAAGTCCGCCGTCACGCTCTCGCCGCCCGCGACGGCGATCAATTCCTGCGTGTACGAGCCGTCGCCGAAAGCGAACAGCGCCTCGTTTCCGATGAGCAGCAACGTCTGCGGCCGGTCGAGCCCGTCGGTCCGAGCAGCGAGCCGTCGGATGCGCGTCTCGAACGAGTCGGCGACGGCCTCGGCTTGCGCCTCTGTACCGACGAGCGCGCCGACGGTGCGGATCGCGTGTGGCACGTCGTCCACGGCGTCGAACGAAAAGAAGTACGTCGGGATGCCGGCGTCGGCGAGGGGGCGGGCGTCGTCGGGGTTGTTGACTTGATTCGTGGCGAGGACGAGGTCGGGCCGGAGCGCGACGACGCCCTCGACGTCGAGCGGGTACGTGCCGTAGTGGGGGAGCGCGCCGACGGCCGGCGGGAAGTCGTCGGCCTGGCTGGCTCCGACGAGGGCGGGTCCGCCTCCGGCGGCGTAGAGGATTTCGGTGAGGTTCGGGGCGAGGGTCAGCACGCGCCGGGCAGGCAGGTCCGCCGCGACGGTCCGGCCGAGGTCGTCGGTGACCGTCGGCGTGTTGGGCACGGCGTCACGCTCGGCGCAGCCGGCGGCGGCGAGGGCGATGAGCAGCAGGTAGAGATGGGAGATCGGCGGCATGGGCGGACCGGAGAGCGGCGGCCCGAAAGGTAACGCGGGCGCGGGGGTGTCGGCCCGAACCGCACGGCACCGTACCTTGGCCGCGTAGACGTGCTCGCCCCTTTCGCCGATGCCTCTCCGCTCGCTCGCCGTCATCCTGAATCCCGCCGCGGGCAACCGCCGCGCCGGCCGGGCGCATGCCCGGTTGCGGCAGGCGCTCGAAGCCTCGGGCACCCCCTTTGAGATCCTCGTCACGGAGCGGCCGAACCACGCGGCGACACTCGCCCGCCGAGCTGCCGCTCGGGTCGATGCCGTGATCGCGGGGGGCGGGGATGGCACGGTGCAGGAGGTGGCGACAGGGCTGCTCGGCCATGCGCGCGCCACGCCGTTCGGGGTGATCCCCCTCGGCACGGGCAACGACTTCGCCCGTCAGCTCGGCGTTCCGAAGCGGCCTGCCGAGGCCGTCCGCGCCCTGATCGACGCCGACATCGTGCCGGTCGACGGGGGGATCGTCCGGTGGAAAGATGCGGGCGATGCGCTCCGCGTTCACGAGGCCGTGTTCGTCAACGCCGTGGGCATCGGGTTCGACGCGCTCGTGGCGGCGGAGGCGGCGCGGTTCAAGTTCCTCCCCGGAATATCGGGGTACGTCGCGGCCGTGTGGAAGGCGCTGCGCCTGTGGGAGCAGCCGGAGGTCGAGGTGCGACGCGTTCGCACCCTGCTTGCCGCCGGAGCCGGGGGAGACCCGCCCGCCGAGGCCCCGATGTATCAGGGGCCGTTCTTCCTCGCCGCCGTCAGCAACGGCACCTCCGTCGGCGGCGGCTTCCGCCTCACGCCCGACGCCCTCATCGACGACGGCCTGCTCGACCTCTGCCTCGTCTCGGGCCCGATTTCCTTCCCGCGCATTGCGCGCCTCCTGCCCATGGCGATGGGGGGACGGCACCTCAGCGAGCCGGAGGTGAGGATGGACCGCGTAGCGGCCCTCACCCTCCACCTCTCCGCCGGCGTCCCCATCCACGTCGACGGCGAGGTGCTGACGCGCTCCGCCGTCGAGGTCGAGGTGGAGGTGCGGCCGGCGGCGTTCCGGATGCTCCGGCCTAAGGATGCCAGAGGATCCGGCGCGGTGAGTGGGGTCATAAAACAGGAAGAGTGATTACGAATAGAAACGGTTTATCTTCCGGTCTCTCTTGTCCGCCTCTACGTCGAGCTCTCTGCGTGCTATGAGTAAGAAGATCATCTACGTCGTCGATGACGACCCCAAGATCGGCGACCTCTTCGCCACGGTGCTCCGCCGCGACGGCTACGACGCCACCTCGTTCATCGGTCCTACCGTCATGCTGGAGACGCTGGACGCGGACGCCGTGCCGGACGTCATCCTCACGGACCTGATGATGCCGGACATGTCCGGTATCGACCTGCTCGAGAAGCTGCGCGAGCGCGACCTCGTCCTCCCCGTCATCATGATGACGGCGCACTCGTCCGTGCAGACGGCCGTCGAGGCCATGCGGCTTGGGGCGTTCCACTACCTCCAGAAGCCCGTCAACCTGGAGGAGATGCGCGCCCTCCTCGCGAAGGCGCTCGACCTCTACAGCGACAAGCAGGAGCTGAAGCAGATCAAGCGGGCGCAGAAGAAAGCGCACGACGTCGACAAGATCGTCGGGACGAGCCCGGAGGTCGAGAAGGTTCGCGAGACGATCGAGACGCTCAGCGACATCCCGAACACGATCGTCCTCATCCGCGGCGAGACCGGCACCGGCAAGAACCTCGTCGCCAAGACGATCCACTACAGCTCCGAGTGGAACGCCGGGCGGTTCATGGAGATCAACTGCGCCGCGCTCCCGGACAACCTGCTGGAGTCCGAGCTGTTCGGCTACGAGAAGGGTGCCTTCACCGACGCCCGCGCCTCGAAGACCGGCCTGCTCGAGATCTCCGATGGCGGCACCCTCTTCCTCGACGAGATCGACTCGATGTCGGTCCCGCTCCAGGCCAAGCTCCTCTCGTTCCTCGAGAGCCGGACGTTCCGGCGCCTCGGCGGCACCGAGGATATCCGCGTCACCACGCGCATCGTCTGCGCGACGAACGCGAACCTCGAAGAGCGCGTCACGGCAAAGGAGTTCCGCAAGGATCTCTTCTTCCGGATCAACGTCGTCTCGCTGCGGCTTCCGGCGCTCCGGCAGATGGGCCGCGACGTGGTGCTGATCGCGCGCGAGGTCGTGAAGTTCTACAACAAGGAGCTGAAGCGGAACGTCGAGCACTTCACGCCGGAGGCCGAGCAGAAGCTGCTCGACTACGACTGGCCGGGCAACGTCCGCGAGCTGCGGAACGTGCTCGAACGGGCCCTGATCTTCAATCGCGGCGACACGCTCGACGCGGGCGACCTCGTCCTGCTCAAGACCGAAGGCTTCGGTGACGACAACGCCGACGGCTACTTCCGCTTTCGCAGTGGCGGCTCGCTCGAAGAGATGGAGCAGCAGTACATCCGCCACATCCTCGAGACCACGGACACGTCCTACGCCGAGGTCGCCCGCGTGCTCGGCATCTCGAAGAAGACGCTATGGGAGAAGCGTAAGAAGTACAACCTCGACGAAGAGTTGGAAGACGCTTGACGTGTGGAGGTGTGAGGGTATGGACGTGTGGACGTGATAGCTCGACTCTTCGCTGTGCTGCTTGTCGGCACCGCGATAGCCGGGTGCGGCTCCACGAACACGGTGAGTCGATCCAACCCGGAAGCCCTTGCTCGCTTGACGGAGACCCTCAAAGGAAGGTCGAGATCGTTCGTAACGTATCGGAGGGGTGGGGAACCGACGTCCGTGGACGCATGGATACCACGTGGTGGTTTTCTGGCAGGACGGCGCGCGCGGTACCGACGGTTAGCGTCCGCGCGCTCATTGTGGATCCCAGTCTGTCGAATGCGTCGAGCACGACAACGGGGCTCATCGTCGGAGCTGCTCTCGGGGTTGCTGCCTGCGATCCGGATGCGCTTCTAGCGGCAGGCTGCTACTTCCTTTTCGTTCCCTTGGGGGCGATGGCGGGGGCGCTCGCGTCCGACGTGTTGGAGGGTGGGGATTCGAAACGCGTGGAGTACCGGCTCGTGGAGTGACGACGGCGTTTCGTTGCTCCGCCCGCGCGCCGCGTTTACCTTCATCCTCTGCTCGCTCCACCCCCACGCCCACACCCCCATACCTCCACACCACCGTGACCGAACAGGAAAAGCGAGACCTCGTCCGCCGGCTCGAAGGCTGGACACCGCGCGCCGGCTCGTCCTCCGACGACGAACTCCAACGCGCGCTCGAACGGATGGTCGGCGTCGGTGCGTGCCGCGTCGGGATGCGGGCGTCCGAAGCCGCGACCGGCGAGCGGGCCGAGCCGTCCGAAGCCTGCGCCCTCGCCCCGCCCATCGCCCGGCTCATCGACCACACCGTTCTCAAGCCGGACACCACGGCCGACGACATCCGCGCGCTCTGCCAAGAGGCCCGGGCCAACTGCTTCGCGAGCGTCTGCGTCAATCCGTGCTACGTCCCGCTCGCAGCCGACGCGCTCCGCGGCGCGGTTCCGGCTGTGTGCACCGTCCTCGGCTTCCCCTTCGGTGCGAGCCGCTCGCCGGTGAAAGCGTTCGAGGCCGAGCAGGCGTTCCGCGACGGGGCGACCGAGCTCGACATGGTGCTGAACATCGGCTTCCTCAAGAGCGGGATGTACGCCGAGGTGGAGGACGACATCCGCGCCGTCGTGGACGCCGCGCGGCAGGTCTCCAGCGGCCGTGCCCTCGTGAAAGTGATCCTCGAAACCGCCCTCCTGACCGACGAAGAGAAGGTGATCGCGTGCGTCCTCGCCCAGAACGCCGGGGCCGACTTCGTAAAAACCTCGACGGGTTTCTCGACGGGCGGCGCGAGCCCGCAAGACGTGGCGCTCATGCGCCGGGTCGTGGGTGAGGGGATGGGCGTGAAGGCGTCCGGCGGCATCCGGTCGTACGAGGACGCGCAGCGGATGGTCGCCCACGGAGCGAGCCGGATCGGTGCCAGCGCCTCCGTCGCGATCGTGCAGGGCGGCGCATCCAGCGACGACGGGTACTGAGGCAGGCAGCAGTGCGGGCGGAGTGCGTGACCATTCCGCCGATGTATCTTTCGACCTCCGCCACCGCTCCTCCGTCCTGCCGCGCTATGTCCGCCCGTCGTTTCCCCCTCCTTTTTCTGGTCGCGATGCTGGGCTGTGCCGCGTGCAGCGGACCCCGCGAAACCGGCCGAGAGCCCGAGGTCGTGCCGCCGCCCGTCGACGAGCGGGACCAGCCGGATTACGAAACCTTCGACCCGGCCCCCTACGACGCCCAGCCCGCTCCGAAAGGCGCAGAGATCCAGCACGACGTGCCAGCGGCGCTGATGAGCGGGGAGATCGACGTTGCGGAGACGGAAGGACCCCGGACGGTGCAGGGGTACCGGCTGCAGGTGTTCTCCTCCTCCGACAAAGCGGCGGCCGAGGACGTGCGCGACGAGGCGGCCGGGTGGTGGCGCGTCGTCCGCGACGACCCCGACGCTGCCGCCGCGCTGCCGCGCGGGCTGTCGGCGGATGTGGACTACAACCAGCCGTACTACCGCGTGCGGCTCGGTGCGTTCGAGCATCGGCGCGAGGCCGAGGCGGCGCTTCCGGTCATCCAGCGCCGCTTCCCCGACGTGTTCATCGTCCCGGACGTGGTGACGATTGAGGGGAAGAAAGGGCAGTAGCCGCGCGGGCTACGGCTCCACCTCGTCTGCCTCGACCTCGCCGTGGACGACGTTCGTGAAGTGCCGCTGCGCCTGATCGCCCTCCAGCACGAACGCGTTGATGAGCTGGAACTCGCCGCGCTCGCTCCGCATGGTGAACTCGACGAAGAGGCTCCCTTCGTTCTCCACCTTCCGGTCGGTTTCGACGGAGGCGATGGGGCCGTGGAAGGCGAAGAAGTCGGCGTACTGCCCGCGGATCGCGTCGCGGCCCTGCTTCGTGCCGAACTCGAACGAGAGCATCTCGGCGTCGTCGTGGTAGAGCCCGGCGATGCCGTCGGCGTCGCCGTCGAGGAGGTACTGGTGGTGCTGGTCGAAAAAGGAAGCCATGAGGGGAGAGGAGATAGGATAGAAGGGAGGAGTCTGTACGGAGGGGCCGGCGGAAAGTGCCGGGGTTTTTCTGCCGTCTTCCGTCCACCGCCCACCGGCTCACGCCTTGCGCGCGTACCACGCCGCGCCGACGATGCCGGCCTCGTTCGAGCGCGTGGCCGGGCGGAGCTTGACTTGCTGAAGCCCATCCCCTACCATGTAAACAACCTCTGCACCGAAAGGTCCTCGGAGTTCTGCCATGAAGTTGTCGCCAGCGATCCCGTTAACGTGCATCGCTGGGGGCCTGCTCGCCGCCGCGCTGCTTTTGAATGCTCCAGCCCTCGCACAGCCCTCGGGCACCGTGCGCTACGTGGACGCCGACGCGACAGGGGCTGCCGACGGCTCCTCGTGGACCGACGCCTTCCCCGACCTGCAAGACGCCCTCGCAATCGCTGAGGCGGGCGACGAGGTGTGGGTCGCTGAGGGCACCTACCGCCCGGCCGCTGGCGAGCCGGTGGACCGCGACGCCTCATTCGTGCTTGTCAGCGGCGTCGGACTCTACGGCGGATTCGACGGGAGCGAGACGAAGCGTGACGAGCGAGATCCGGAGGCGAACGTCACCGTGCTCTCGGGCGACCTCGGGGTGCCCGGCGACAGCACCGACAACGCCTTCCACGTCGTCACAGCTAGCGGCGTAGACGAAAGCACCGTGCTCGACGGGTTCACCGTCACCGGCGGCTACGGCAACGGGGCCAACCCGCGCAACCGGGGGGCAGGCATCTATGCTGAGGACGGGAGCCTGACGGTGCGCGACTGCCGGATCGTGGCGAACGCGGTGGTGCAGACCGACGGCTTCGGCGGCGGCGGCGGGGCGTTCTTCGGGGCCTCGGGGCGAGTGGTGTTCGAGGGGGTGGCGTTCGAGCGCAACGGGCTCGACGGGATCGGTGGGGGATTGTGGCTGCTCGGAGACTTGGAGCGGGGGTCGGAGGCTGAGTTGCGTCGGCAGTTTCGCGCTGAGAGGGTGGGTAGCCCACTGAGCCTAGTAGAGACGGCGGAGCGGGGAGCGCTCTCGGCGGCGCTGCGCGACGTGTCGTTCGTCGAGAACACTGGGAGTTTCGGCGGGGGGATCAGCGCGAGACGGGCAACCGTCGAGATGGTCGAGGTAGTGATCGAACAGAACTTCGCCTTCGACGGCGGCGGAGGGGTAGCCATTGCCTCGACTAGCGCAGACCTCGTCAACGTCGGCTTCTACGGCAACGTCGTCGATCCCGAGGACGAGCTCAGCGCTGTCGGCGGGATGACCGCTTCGTCGTCGCTCCTCACGCTGGCGAACACTGCCTTCGTCGGCAACACCGCGGACGATTTCAGCGGGGCGCTCAGTCTGGGGAACGGCACGCTGGGTACCCTCACCAACGTCACCGTCGCCTCGAACGAGGCCGAGGTGGGAGGGGGGATCCGTATCACCAGTGGCGCGTCGGCCACGGTGCGCAACGCTGTGCTCTGGGGCAACGGCCAGGAAGTGGACGCCGGCTCGGGCACGGCCCTCCTCGATCATGTCCTCGTCGCCGGCGGCTGCCCGCCGGAGGGGGACTTCGGCGAGGTCACGTGCGCGTCGCTGCTCGATGCCAACCCACTCTTCGTGCGCGCCCCCGACCCCGGCCCCGACGGCGCGTGGGGCACGCCCGACGACGACTACGGCGACCTCCGCCTCCAAGACGGTAGCCCCGCCATTGACTTCGGCCTGACCAGTTTCCTGCCGCCGGACACCTTCGACCTCGACCGAGACGGCGACACGGCTGAGCCGCTGCCCGTGGACCTCGCGGGCGAGGCGCGCGTGGTCGGCGAGTCGGTGGACCTCGGGGCCTACGAGCGCCCGCCTCCGGTGGCTACCGAGCCGGAGCCTACGGCCTCGGGTGTGGCCCTCGACGTGTACCCGAACCCGGCGCGTGGCCCGGTCAGCGTGTCGCTCGTGCTCGCCCGGCCTCAGCAGGCGGAGGTGGCGCTCTTCGACGTGCTCGGCCGTCGGGTGGCGCGGCTCCATGACGGCCCGCTCGCCGCAGGCCCCCACGCGCTGCGTCTGGCGACGGTGGCGCTGCCGGCGGGGGTCTACGTTCTCCGCGTCCGAAGCGCGTCCGGCTCGCTCACCCGCCGACTCGTCGTCCTCCGCTGACCGCTGTCCGCCTGTAGTCACCAACCCGACGTGGTTCATCATGCGAAATCTCTCGTCGTTCGTAGTGCTTCTATGCGCTTCGCTCTCGGTCCTCCTCTTTGCCGCCGGCCCGGTGGCGCTCGCCCAAGAAGGCGACTGGTGGTGCTGGTCGAAAAAGGAAGCCATGAGGGGAGAGGGGATGGGATGGGATAGAAGGGAGGAGTCTGTACGGAGCGGCGGGCGGAAAGTGCCGAGGTTTTTGCGCCGTCTTCCGTCCACCGCCCACCGGCTCACGCCTTGCGCGCGTACCACGCCGCGCCGACGATGCCGGCCTCGTTCGTGAGCGCGGCCGGGCGGAGCTTCGCCTTCGTTTTGAGCAGGTGGCCGTACTCCACCCAGCGCTTCTGGCGGCTCACGCCGCCTCCGACGATGAGCATGTCGGGGGCGAAGACCGTTTCGACGTAGTCGAGCGTGTCCTGCACGCGGCGGGCCCACACGTCCCACGGCATCTCCTCCTGCTCGCGCACCGAGTTGGCCGACCAGTTCTCGACGATCTCGCCCTGCCACAGCATCTGACCGAGCTCGGTGTTCGGGACGAGGTCGCCGTCGACGAAGAGGGCGCTGCCGAGCCCGGTCCCGAAGGTGAGGACGATGATGGTGCCGCTCTTGCCCTTGCCCGCGCCGAAGCGCACCTCGGCGATGCCGGCCGCGTCGGCGTCGTTGAGGGTGTAGCAGCGGAGGCCGGTCTGCTTCCCGATCAGCTTCTGCACGTTCGTCCCGATCCACGCCTCGTCGATGTTCGTGGCGGTCTCGGCTACGCCGCGCCGGACGCGGGCGGGGAGGGTGCAGCCCAGCCGCCCCGACCACTTGAAGTGCGCCGCGATCTCGCCCACTGTCGCGGCAACGGCCTCCGGGGTGGCCGGCTGCGGCGTGGGAATCCGGAACCGGTCGTTCGCCAGCGTACCGTCCTGGACGTTCACGAGCGCGCCCTTGATTCCGGTCCCCCCGATGTCGATGCCGAGCACGATCTTCGGGGCTTTCTTCTTTATCTTGTTCGCCATGCGTCGGGAGCTTTAAACACGGTAGGGGCACAGCGTGCGTGCTGCGCCCCTACGGAATGACAGCGGCAGGAGAGGAGTTTACGATGCGACCTCGTAATACTGCACGCTGAACAGGCCGTCCGCGTCGGTCCAATGCTGCCGGAGGATGAACCCGGCCTCGGCGGCGAAGCGGGCAAAGCCCTCGACGGTGTACTTGTGCGAGTTCTCCGTGTGGATCGTCTCGCCTGCGTTGAAATGGAACGGTACACCATCCACCTCGACGGTCTGCTCACGTAGGCTCGTGAGGTAGGTCTCGATCCGCCCGGCATCCTCGTTCCACACGGCGCAGTGGCGGAAGTCATTCCGGTTGAAGGTGCCGCCGAGTTCGCGGTTGATCCGGTCGAGCAGGTTGAGGTTGAAGGCGGCGGTGACGCCGGCCGCGTCGTCGTAGGCGGCCTCGAGTGTCTCGCGGTCCTTCTTCAGATCCACGCCGATGAGCAGCCCGCCGCAGGTCCCGTCGGGTCCGCAGGCCACGTCCGCCGCGTGCTGGAGGAAGTCCGCCGCCTGCGCCCGGTCGAAGTTGCCGACGGTCGAGCCAGGGAAGTAGACGACGCGTTTGCTGGCGTCGGGAAGTTCGGGAAGCTCGAAGTCCGCCGTGTAGTCGGCGGCGACGGGGAGGATGGGGAGGCCGGGATACGCCTCGCGCAACTGCTCGGCGGTGGCGAAGAGGTGCGCCCGCGAGATGTCGATGGGGACGTAGGCGGCGAGATCGTCGAGCCCGTCAAGCAGGATGCGCGTCTTGAGGCTGGAGCCGCTGCCGTACTCGATCAGCACGGCACGCGGCCCGATCTGCTCGGCCATCGCGCCGATGTGCGCCTGCATGATCGCCAGTTCGGTCCGCGTCGGATAGTATTCCTCCGTCTCGGTGATCCGGTCGAACAGCTCGGAGCCGCGCTCGTCGTAGAAATACTTGCAGGGGATCGACTTCGGCGAGCCTGCGAGCCCGTTGAGCACGTCGCTACGGAACGTCTCGCGGTCCGCGTTGTCGAGGTCCGATGCGGAGAGGGTGGAGGTCTGCGCGGCGTCGAGGGACATAGGTTCAGTGAACAGTGAACGGTGGGCAGAAGACGGGCGGTGGAGGGTCACGGGAAGTGCTCGGCCTTCTGTCCACCGTCCACCGTCTGCCGTATCACAGATCCTTCGCGAGGCGGATGCCGGTGAACTGCCACGTCGAGGCGGCGGGGAAGAAGTTGCGGTACGTCCGGCGGATGTGCGTCCGGCTCGTCGCGCAGCTCCCGCCGCGCAGCACGAACTGGTTCGACATGAACTTGCCGTTGTACTCGCCGAGCGCGCCGGGGAGGGGGTTGTAGCCGGGATACGGGGAATACTGGCTGCGCGTCCACTCCCACGTATCGCCGGACATCTGGCGCAGGCGCGGCGCGGACGGTGCGCCGTCGCCGGACGAGCCCGGCGCCGGTGCTGTCGGGTGGAGCAGGCCGGACTCGGCGAAGTTGCCTTCCATCGGGAGACCTACACTCGCGACCTCCCACTCGAACTCGGTCGGGAGGCGGACACCGGCCCAGCGGGCGTAGGCGTCGGCCTCGAAGTAGGAGACGTGGGTGAGCGGCTCGTGCGGATCGACGGGACGCATCCCCGCGAGCGTGAAGTGCCACCATGCACCGTCACGCTGTTCCCAATAGAACGGCTCGGTCCATCCGTTCTCCTGCACTGTCGCGAAGCCCTCGGAGAGCCAGAGCGGGGCGCGCTCGTAGCCGCCGTCCTCCATGAACGCGAGGTACTCGCCGCACGTCACGAGCCGATCCGCGAGGGCGAACTTTTCCACGAACGCGCGGTGGCGCGGCGTCTCGTTGTCGAACGTGAACGGCCCGTCGGTCGCGGCGTCGTAGCCGACCTCGTGGAGTCCTTCGTCGAAGGCGACCCACTGGAGCGGGCCGGGGTCGGGCGCGGGCGTGTGCGCGTGGTCGCGGTAGGCCGGACGGAGCGGGTTGACGGAGAAGACGTGCTTGATGTCCGTCACGAGCAACTCTTGGTGCTGCTGCTCGTGGTTCAGCCCGACGCGGACGACCTCGGCGAGGGGTGAGCCGGCGTCGCCGGGGATGCCGGCGAGGAGGCGCTGCATGGCCTCGTCCACATGCGTGCGGAAGGCGAAGACCTCCTTCACGGTCGGGCGCGAGAGGTAGCCGCGCTGGTCGCGGCAGTGCCGCTCGCCCGCCTGCACGTAGTACGAGTTGAAGAGGAACGGGTAGGCCTCGTCGTAGAGCGTGTAGTCGCCGGCGAACTCGGAGAGCACGAACGTCTCCCAGAACCACGTCGTGTGGGCGAGGTGCCACTTCGTCGGGCTGACGTCCTCCATCGACTGGACGACGTAGTCCTCGGTCGCGAGCGGCTCCGTGAGCGACTCGGTGAAGGCGCGGACGGTGCGGTACTGCTCGGCGAGGGGGAGCGCGAGAAACGCGTCGCGCAAGAGGTCGGCGGAGCGAACGGCGGTGGTAGACATGGCGAAGGGCAGCGTTGACTTTCGAAGGGCGATGTCCTACGCGCCAGCCCGCGCCGCGTTCTCATTCGGTCGCATCGACGGGTTAAAGAAACCGTCACATCGCAGCGGCTACCGACGTTTGAGCAGCTTGTCATAATCCGCGTGCGAGCCGACCCAGAACCAAACGACGAGGTTTCCCTCGCGTTGACCCACCGCTCGGTACCCCTTCGAGATCCGCGCCGAGTAGAGAGGAAAACCCGTGTGGACGCGCTTGAACCGGAGGCTCTTGTGGTTTGGGTCCTGTTTGAATTGCCGGTACGCCTCCCGCGCCTGCTCTCGAACCTCTTCGGGCAGCGCGGCGAGCCGCTTCCGGAACTGCGCTGTCGTTTTCGAGCGCACTATGCGTCACGGCCGAGCGCGTCCGGGTCGAGGTCGCGCGTCTGACCCGCACGGTGTTCCTCCATCGCCTCGGCTGCCATCCGAGCGAGGAGATCCTGAGAGTCGGCGAAGGCCGCGTCCCACTGCGCTTCATCCTCGATCTCCTCCAAGAGTAGCGTGGCGAGCGCGTCCTGCTGGTCGTCGGGGAGCTCAGATGCTTTGGCTACCGCTTTCTCAAACAGCGTGGTCATGATGTTCGGGTAGAGAGTCGGAATGTGGTGGAATACAGACGCGGAAGCGAGCACATCGTTTCACAGGCCCTCTACCCCACAGCCTCTACGCTGAGGCGATGCGCAGCGGCACGTCGGCCTGCGGCGGCGGATTCTGCCGCACCGGAGGGTCAGAATGAGAAAGCCATAGTGCCTGCCACCGCCCAGTAATCTATCCAGACTCCACCTTTTAGACTGAAACTCGTGTGCTGATACAAGCTCATAACCCCTCCTAATGACATGTACGGTGTGTTGATACCGCCGAATCTGCCACCTAATCCAACGAAGACAAAGGTTTCTGGGGAATACCCTTCTATTTCATCGCTGAATCCGAATGTGTAGTTGATATCGCCACCAAACGACCAATCGTCTATTTGGCGGACGAAATCAGAGCACCTGTGGGTGTCCACGAACTGGCTTGTAGCACGGCTGCGACATCTATCGACGCTGTAATCGAAGCAGAATCTACAGAGGCCGGGATGGTCTCGCCGTCACCCGTGTCCCGTGCAGTTTCTACAAAGCCGATAAAGTGGTCGCGTTGATAACCAATTCCTCCTGAGTAGCCAGCAGTCAAGCCTTTGTCGTAGTCCTCGACCGAAGCCGCCAGCTGTAGCATCAGGCAGGCGAACACGGCGTAATGTAGCCCGGCCAGCGTCTCCGGCAGCCGCTCGTAGTCCCGCGCCCGGCGCCGGCACCGAGCCGCCCACCCGAAGCTCCGCTCCACCACCCACTGCCGAGGCAGCAGCACGAAGCCGCGTGTGCCCTCCGGCCGCGTGACCACCTCCAGGGCGATCCCGTGCTCCGAGGCCGCCTCCCGTGCGTCCGGGCCGGTGTACCCCTGATCGACCCACGCGAGGGAGACCGACGCCCCCGTGACGCGCTGCACGGCCTCGGCGAGTCGGCCCACCTGCGCGCGGTCCTGCTCGTTGGCCGGCGTCACGTTGAGGCGTTCGCGAAGGACCAGCCCGGCTCAGTTAACGCTCGTCTCGGTAGTAAACACGCTAAAGAGTATGAACAGCCCGAGTGCAGCGGCTCCGAATCCGTAGAGCTTCCTATGCCGGAGGACCGGCGGGACTACCCATTGCGCGAACCTGTGATGCCATCGCCAGGGAATGCAGAGGAGGCCGATGGTGGTGAGGACGATGGTCCAGCCGAAGAGGCGGAACAGCTCAGGCTGCCACATCTCTGAGGAAGACACAACGAGCGAGCCACCCACCACTAAGCGCACGGCTTGCTCGATGTAGTGGGCGCGAGCCGAGCGTGCGAAAGCACTGAGGAATCGCTCGGCGAGCGAAGGCCGCGTGTAGATCGTAACCGCGAGCCCTACCAAGAAGAGGGCGAACGCCACGACGACGCCCGAGAGAAGATTCATAGGGCAGTGGTTGGAAGACGAGGGAAGAGGTTCGGCATAACGCACGGCCGTTATGCATCTCTGGCTCGGTTCTACTTCTGTCGGCTCGTCAACTCATGACGAAGCCAATCTTCGGTGCCTGCGCCTAAAGGAAGAAGATACACGGAGCGTCACGTCTCGGTCGGAGCCAGCGCCGTCTCGATGGCGATCTCGCTCTCCAGCGTGCGGTGGACCGGGCAGCGGTCGGCGATGGCGAGGAGGCGGGTGCGCTGCGCGTCGTCGAGCGGGCCGTCGAGGGTGATCGTGCGGCGGAGGCGGTCGATTTGGCCATTCTCGGTCTCGCACGTCATGCAGTCCTGGGCGTGGACACGGTCGTGCTCGACGTGGACGGTGATGCCAGCGAGCGGCCACTCCTTGCGGTCGGCGTACATCCGCAGCGTCATCGCGGTGCAGGTGCCGAGCGCGGCCCCGAGGAGGTCGTAGGGCGTCGGCCCCTCATCGGTGCCGCCGACGGCTTCGGGCTCGTCGGCGACCAGGGTGTGCTGGCGGACGGCGACGCCAGTACGGAAGCCAGAGGCGGGCGTGTGGACGGTGACGCGGTGGTCCATGACCTCGGCGAGGTCGGCGGGGATGGGGTGATCCATAGGGTCGGGAGTGCGAGGGAAAGGGGAGGGCGGAGGCAAGCTAGCGCGCCGTTGCGAATCATGCGTCACGATGCATTCACGCCGAGACGCTGCGCGCGATGCTATTTGCATCGCGGGCCAGCCGCTTCATCACATTCGAACAGGGGCCGGCGAACCATTCCAGCCCTCCCCTCCGTTGATACCTGCTGCGGGCTGTTCGTGGTACAGCTACCTTTTCTGGCTACGTTCGCCCCTCCCGCTTCCTTCCGCACACCGCCGCCCCGATGAAACTGCTTCTCGCGCTCTGTCTGTTCGTGCTCGCCGCCTTCCCGACCGCAGCGCAGCAGGACAGCAGCAAGATCTTCCCCTACGAGTACGCCGTCCGCGACCTCGACAACGGCCTCCGCGTCATCGTCATCCCGACGGACTACCCCGACATCGTCTCGCTCTACATCCCCGTCTCCGTCGGAAGCCGGAACGAGATCGAGCCCGGTAAGTCCGGCTTCGCCCACTTCTTCGAGCACATGATGTTTCGCGGGACCGAGGCCTATCCCGCCGCCAAGTACCAGGCCCTCCTGAAGAACGCCGGGGCCGACCAGAACGCGTACACGACCGACGACCGGACCGTCTACCACACGACCTTCTCGAAGGACGATCTCGAAACGATGATGATGCTGGAGGCCGACCGCTTCCAGAATCTGAAGTATTCCGACGCCGACTTCCGGACCGAAGCGCTCGCCGTGCTCGGCGAATACAACAAGAACTCGGCGGACCCGATCTCCAAGCTGTTCGAGGTCCAGCGCAACGCCGCCTTCGCCAAGCACACGTACAAGCACACCACGATGGGTTTCATCGAAGACGTCGAGGTGATGCCGGAGCAGTTCGATTACAGCCGGACCTTCTTCGACCGCTTCTACCGGCCGGAGAACGCGTCCATCGTCGTCGCCGGCGATGTGGACCCGGAGACCGTATTCGGTCTCGCTGAGAAATATTGGGGCGGCTGGAAGCCCGGCAGCTACACCGCCGAGATCCCCGCTGAACCCGAGCCCACCGGCGCGATCTACGAGCACGTGGCGTGGGAGACGCCGACGCTCCCGTGGGTGACCGTCGCCTTCCACGGCCCGGCCTCCTACGGTGCGGACGACGCCGACATGCGCGCCGCCGACGTCATCGCGAGTTACGCATTTAGCTCGTCCTCCGACCTCTACCGCACGCTCGTCGTGGACGAGCAGAAGGTGGACCAACTCTGGCCCTCGTTCCCCGACCGCGCCGACCCCGCCCTCCTCACGATTGCGGCGCGGGTGAAGGACCCCGCCGACGTGTGGGCCGTCCGCGACCAGATCCAGCAGACGCTCGCCGATCTCCGTGAGAACGGCGTCGACGCCGACCGGCTGGAGGCGATCAAGAGCAACCTCAAGTACGGCTTCGCCAACGGGCTCGACAACTCCCCGGCCATCGCCGGGGCGCTCGCCTCGTACGTCGCCGCGACACGTGACATCGAGACGATCAACGAGGTCTACGCCCGCTACGACGCGCTCACGCCCGCCGCCGTGCAAGCCGCTGCGAACACCTACTTCACCGACGACCGGATGGTCGTCGTCACGCTCTCGCACGACGAACTCCCGCCGACCGACCTCGAAGTCGGCTCCGTGGATGCCCGCGTCGCCGACGCGCGCACGATGAACGGCGGGTCGATGGGAGCGGAGATGGGGACCGGCACCGCCAGCGCGATGATCAAGCCGGTGCGCGCGCCACAGCCCTCCGGGAAAAAGTTCTTCGAAACGCTCGTGCAGGGTTCGGCCTCGCCGCTGGTGGACTTCCGCTTTCTGTTCACGACGGGCGCTACCGACGATCCCGAGGGCAAAGAGGGCCTCGCCGAACTCACCGCCCGGATGGTCGCCGACGCGGGGAGCGAGGCGATGACGTACAGCGAGATCCAGCAGGCGCTCTTCCCGCTCGCGGCCGGCTTCGGCGCGCAGGTGGACAAGGAGATGACGGTCTTCAGCGGACGCACGCACCGCGACAACCTCGAACGCTACTACCAGATCGCCTCCGGCCAACTCCTCCACCCCGCCTTCCGGGACGAGGACTTCCAGCGCGTCAAGAGCAACCTCATCAACGAGATCCGTGTCGGTCTCCGCTCCAACAACGACGAGGAATTGGGCAAGGAGGTGCTCTACGAGATGGTCTATGCCGGGCACCCCTACGGCCACCTCACCCTCGGCCACATCGACGCCATCGAGTCGATCACGCTCGATGATGTACGCGCATTCTACCGCGATAACTACACGCAGCGCGACCTCACACTCGGGCTCGCCGGGGACGTGTCGCCGGACTTCCTCGCCCGCGTCGAGGCCGACCTCACGGCGCTGCCCGAGGGCGAAGTGACCCGGCAGGCCCCGATCACGCAGCCAGCCATGCCCGACGGGATGGAGGTCACGCTCGTCGAGAAAGACACGCGCGGTGCGGCGATCTCGATGGGCTTCCCCATCGACGTGACGCGGAGCAGCCCGGACTTCGTGGCGCTCTGGCTCGTCCGCTCCTACTTCGGCGAGCACCGCTCATCAAACTCGCACCTCTTCCAGCGCATTCGCGAGGCGCGCGGGATGAACTACGGCGACTACGCGTACATCGAGTACTTCCCCAACGGGATGTTCCAGTTCCACCCCGACGCCAACCTCGCCCGGCACAGCCAGCTCTTCCAGATCTGGATCCGCCCCGTCCCGCCGGAGCAGGCCCACTTCGCCATTCGGGCCGCGATGTACGAGCTGCAAAAGCTCGTCCGCGACGGGATGACGGAGGCGGACTTCGAGGCCACCCGTAACTACCTGCTGAAGTTCGCGGGCGTGCTCACCCAGAGCCAGGGTCGCCAGCTCGGCTATGCGCTCGACTCCCGGTTCTACGGGACGCCCGCCTTCGGCGAGTTCATCCGCCAGGGGCTCCAGCGCCTCACGCTGGAGGAGGTGAACCGCGTGATCCGCGAGCATCTGCAAACCGACGACATGGCCCTCGTCGT
Source organism: Rhodothermales bacterium (assembly GCA_038232935.1). GTDB lineage: Bacteria > Bacteroidota > Rhodothermia > Rhodothermales > JANQRZ01 > JBBSMX01. The sequence goes on from JBBSMX010000061.1 coordinate 22,527, forward strand.
CGTCACGCCGAACGCCGAGGATTTGGCCGAGCGGCTGGCGAAGAACAGCCCCTCGCCCATCGCCTACAATGCGCCGAAGCCCGACGAGATCATGGTCGAGGACGAGGTGATCCAGCAGTTTCCGCTCGGAATCGACCGCGAAGACATCCGGATCGTCCCGGCCGAGGAGGTCTTCGAGGGCGACGTGTTCACGGCGTCGGAATAGCAGCGAGCTTCCTTCTCGGCTCTCAACAGGGGCGGGCGACAATGCCCGCCCCTGTTTTTTATGGGGCTTTGCCTTAGTGTGAGAGACGATTGGTTGTAATCTTGGGGCGACTCCTTCCTCTACTCGCTATGGCCGCCTTCTCCCTCGACTTCCGACAACGCATCCTCGATGCCGCCTTACGAGACGACGCCACCGAGCAGGCTGTCGCCGACC
>JBBSMX010000062.1:0-22936 GCA_038232935.1 Rhodothermales bacterium
CTGGCGGAGACCTTTGAGATCTAGGAAGGTGGTGCTACGCTCTTGGAGCCGCGTCGTGCCTCCGTGCGACGCCAGACCCCGTATGCCTTTATGAAATCGAACTGTGCCTCTTGACAACCCACCTTGTTATGGGGGTGTAGTCGGGGAAGCCGTCGAGGTTGGTGATGAGGGCACCGGCCGGGGTGTAGACCGGGGCGAGGTAGGCGTGGTCGAGCGTTTCCACCCACGAGTCGCCGCCGTCGGGGGAGCGCTCGATACCGAAGCGACCGATGCCGAAGAGGGTGCCTACCTGAGAAACGAAGGCGTCCCTGTCAGAATCGAGGGTGGGAAAGTCAGCGATGAAGGTCCAGTCCTCTTCATCGGGATGGATAACGAAGAGGCCATCGTCGCCGTTGGCATAGACAGCGGGAGGCAGGTTGTAATCGACCCCGGCGGCGAAGAGGCCTCGGGTTTGAAACGTCTCTCCAACAAGCTCCCACGAAAGGGAATCTGTACTGGTCTGAGCCTGCGAGATTGGACCTGTAAGTGTCACGGCAACGACAAGCGTGCATGCGACACGAAATAGGGTACGAGAAGAAGTAAACACGGGAGCGGGGGTCGGTGGGAGGGCAGAAGACAGGGGCCGCCGACGCGAACGCCGACGCCCCCCCCGAGCACTACCACCCCCTCATCGGACGATGCTCACCCGGCGTGAGAACGCCCGCGCCGTCCCGCTGTCTGTCCGCACCGTGGCGCGCACGACGTAGAGCCCTGCAGGCAGCGCACCACCGTCAAGCACAAACTCACGGCGACCCACCTCCGCCCGGCCGTCTGCGAGCACGGCTACCTGTCGGCCGAGCACGTCGAACACGGCGACCGACACGTCGGCGACCTCGGGTAGTACCAGTGGCACCGTCACTGCCCCACTCGACGGATTCGGATACGCCGGATACAACGCGAACGCGGCACCCGTTGCCGCACCGCGTGCCTCCGTGCTCACACTAGACGCCTCGCCGGACCTCCCGGCCACCGCACCCTGCGCTCCTTCGCCGCCGCCCGCATCCAGCCGCAGCGCGTGCTCGCGCCGCAGCATCGCCGTCACCTCCGCCTCCGGCCACCCGACCTCGGCCGCAGCGAGGGCTTCCGCCGCCACGCCCGCATCGCCTGTCTCCACGGCCAGCCCGAAGAGCGCCACCCACCCGAAGAGCGCGTGCTCCGTCCCGGCGTACTCCGCCGTCAGCGCCGTCGCTGCCTCTCGCGCGGCCTCGGCGTTATCGGCAGCACGATGGACCTCCACGAGTGCCGCGAGCGCCCACGGCCGCTCGCTCCCCTGCTGGCTCTGCCCGCTGAGGAATCCCGCCAGCCCCGGCGACGGCCCGCGCCGCGCGAGCCGCGTGAGCGCCGTGTACGCGCGCGCCGTCGCCTCCGGCGTCGCCGCCGTCTCGACCGCGCTCACGAGCAACCCAAAGGCGACCTCGGTCTCGCCCGCGTCGGCCGCCTGCAACGCCTCCCACACCAGCGGCGGGATCGCCTCGGGGCCGCCGCGTGCCGACGTACCCTCCGAGGTTCCAGCAGACTGCCCTCCTGCGGGGCGACCCTGAATGATGCCGCAGCTCCCGCCGGGCGCGGTGAGGAACGGGTCGTAGGTGTACGTGCTCCCCCCGTCAGTGTCCACGAACGAGAGGTTCGGCCCCGAGGCGCTCCCCCACCAGTCGCACTGCGCCCGCACGTCGGAGGAGGTCCGGGCGAAGGCGTGGAGCTCACTCCCGTCCCGGATGAAGTTGTTCTGGGCGTTCGTCCCGCTCGCCGTCCCCGCCGCGATGTCGGAGTTAGAGGTCGCCGCGAGCGTACCGGTGGCGTTGAACACGAGATCGTTGTTCTGCGTCGGCGTGGAATAGGCAGACCAGCCGAAGGCGATGTCGCCGAGGTAGACGGCGTTCGCGCCGTAACCCCCGGCATTGTCCTCGACCACGCTGTCGTAGAGGAAGACGTCGGCCTTGTACGCGCTCACCCCGTCGCCGGAGTTGCTATCAATCGTGCTGCCCTCCACGAGCACCTGCGCATGGAGGTTCGCATAGATCCCGTCGCCTTCGTTGAGGGATATCTCACTCTGGTTCTTTACGTGGACGAACGTGCCGAACCCCGAAGCGTAGATCCCGTCGGCCCCCGCCCCGAGCGCGCTCCCGATGATCCGGGAGTTGTCGAGCGTGAAGTCGCCGAAGGCGGTGACGGCCGCGCCGCCGAAGCTCTTCACGTCCTGTACGAGAGAGCCGCCGCGCAGCGTAGCCGCCCCGCCGCTCTCGACCCGAAGCCCGCCCCAGCCCTGGTTGGCATCGTCGTCCGTGAACGTCACCCCGTCCGCATCGAGGTCTCCCTCGACGACGAGCTTCCGGCCCTGCGGGAACTTCAGTTCGAGGTTCGGCATGTCCCATATCGGAGACCACTCTGACCGAATACGGGAGTCGCCCTCAGCAGCGAACGTGAACGTCCGCCCGCTCGTGGTCGTAGGGACGTAATCCACCGGCGAGAGGAAGAATCCCGTTGGGTTCCAATCAATATTAGGGTCTTCCTGTGCATAGTAGGTCCCCAGATCGTAGGGGAGCACGTAGCTCCCGGCGAAGACGTCCTCATAGAAGAGTGCTCCGCCGGCCTTTGCCTTCACTTTAGGCAGACGGATGCCGTTTGGAAAGGCGTAAAAAGCTATATCGGGTGAGAATAGAAGAGTGGAGGGGATATAGAACGCCTCGCTCGGGGCGTAGGCTGGAACGTAGACGTAGCGAGCGACAACTCCCCACTCGTCGTTAGATCCTGAGAACTCGAAGGTCAGCAACTCGGTCTGGCCGGGCTGCCACACGAACTCCCACTCGCAGGACGGGCAGTCACCATTGAAGTCACCCCGCCACTCCGGCCCTCCGGTGGCCGAATTGATCTGATGATAATCGCCCTCTATATCAGGGTCACAGTTGGCGACAGGATAAATGATACACCCGGCCCTGTCGTAAATGCGGAGCCAGATATCCGTATCAGCATGGATCCCGATTTCATAGTTATGCACCACTTCCTGAGCCTGCGCTTGTGGCATGATGGCGATGAGAACAGCCGCTGAGAGAAAGAGAAAGAGAGAGATATGTGCCATGACGAACCTCCGGGTGTACACGAGCGAAGTGGAACGTTCTATCACGGTACACCTCTGACCCCGTAAAGTCAAGGCTTCCTCCTTTACCCATGCCGACGGACACAAAGAGCCGCCGGAAGCACCGATGATCTCCGGCTCGCCGCCGCGCGTCGGAAGCGCTTTCCCCCTCGTATCTTGACACCCCCCTCTCTGCCCATCCGCTGACGACGCCGCGCCGCCATGACCAACGCCATCCTCTCCCCGCCGATCCCCCTCAACGAGCCCGTCCGCTCGTATGCCCCCGGCAGCCCCGAGCGCGCCTCGCTCCGCAAGCGCCTCATGGAGATGCGGGAGGAGACCGTGAACATCCCCGCCGTGATCGGCGGCGAGCGCGTCGAGACGGGGCGGACGGCCGAGGTCGTGGCCCCGCACGAGCACAGCCGGGTCCTCGCCGTCGAGCACAAGTGCGGCACGGCCGAGGTCAACCGCGCCATCGACGCCGCCGTCGAGGCCCGGCGCGACTGGATGCGGATGGACTGGAACGACCGCGCGGCGGTCTTCCTCCGCGCCGCCGACCTCCTCGCCGGGCCGTGGCGCGACACGCTCAACGCGGCCACGATGCTCGGCCAGAGCAAGAACCCGTTCCAGGCCGAGATCGACGCCGCCGCCGAGCTGATCGACTTCTTCCGCTACAACGTCCACTTCATGCGGCAGATCTACGAGGAGCAGCCGTTCTCGCCGCCGGGCCAGTGGAATCAGGTCGAGTACCGCCCGCTCGAAGGGTTCGTCTTCGCCGTCACCCCGTTCAATTTCACGAGCATCGCCGGCAACCTCCCGACCGCGCCCGCGCTGATGGGCAACACGGTCCTGTGGAAACCCGCGACGACGGCGCTCCTCTCGGGGCACTACATCATGGAGCTATTGGAGGCGGCGGGCCTCCCGCCCGGCGTCATCAACATGGTCCCCGGCCGCGGCCCCGACGTCGGCGACCCGGCGATTGCGTCGGAGCACTTCACCGGCCTCCACTTCACGGGCTCCACCGCGACGTTCAACCACCTCTGGCGCGAAATCGCGAACAACCTCGGCCATTATCGGACGTATCCGCGCATCGTCGGCGAGACGGGCGGGAAGGACTTCATCGTCGCCCACGAGTCGGCGAATCCCGAGGCCGTTGCCACAGCGATTGTGCGGGGCTCGTTCGAGTACCAGGGGCAGAAGTGCTCGGCGGCGTCGCGCGTGTACGTCCCCGACGTGCTCTGGCCCGCCGTCGAGGAATCGCTGATGAGCCAACTCGACGAGCTGAAGATGGGGCCGGTCGAGGACTTCTCGAACTTCGTCAACGCCGTCATCGACGCGAAGTCATTTAAGAACATCACGAACTACATCGAGCGGGCGAAGGCCGACGACGGCGTGCGGATCGCCCACGGCGGCGGCTACGACGACAGCGAGGGCTACTTCATCGAGCCGACCGTGCTCATCGCCGACGACCCGGACTACGAAACGATGTGTGACGAGCTGTTCGGCCCCGTCGCCTCCGTCTACGTCGCGCCGAAGTCGACGAGCTTCAGCGAGCTGCTCACGCTCGTGGACCGGACGAGCCCGTACGCCCTCACCGGGGCCGTCTTCGCCCGCGACCGCGCCGCGATTGCCGAGGCACGCGATGTGCTCGCCGAGGCCGCCGGCAACTTCTACATCAACGACAAGCCGACCGGGGCCGTCGTCGGGCAGCAGCCGTTCGGCGGGGCGCGGGGCTCGGGCACGAACGACAAGGCCGGCTCGCACGTGAACCTGCTGCGCTGGACCAGCCTCCGCGCCATCAAAGAGACGTTCGACCCGGCGACGTACTTCGCCTATCCCTTCCTCGGGGTGGACGAACCGGCGGCGACGAACGGGCAGCACGAGCAGGCCACGGACTCGACGGACTCGGCGGAAGGCTGATCGCGAAGGACCGATTTCATCCCCCACGCACGGGCATTTCCGAGTGACCGTGCGCGGGCTGTAATGGTGATGGGAAGGGATTTACCGTAGCTTGAACCGCACCTCAATAATCTATTCGATTCAAGCCTATGACTGTCTTCCGGAGCCGACACCACCCGGGCGATGCGCCCACCGCGCTCGTCTACGCCCGCGCCCTCACCGGGCCGCTCGCGTGGAGCATGACAGGCGTGATGATCGCCGCCGCCGTCGCGATGCTCGAAGGGCAAGACCCGCTGCCGTGGGTGCTGTGGGTCGTCCCGCTCGTCTACGCGCTCAGCACGGCGTGGACGATCTACGACCTGCGCCGGACCCCGGCCGAGCTCGTGCTCGACGGCTCGCGGGGCGGCCTCCGCTCGGTGTGGGACGCGGCCGGACGCACCTCGGCGCTCCCCCTCCACTCCGTCTTCTCGCCGCGTCGCACGATGGAAGGCGTCGACGTGCCCATCGGCCGCGCCCTCCACTCGTTCCACCCCGACGATTGGCCGGCGTTCGACCGGCTCGAAGCCGCCGTCTTCGCCGCCGCCGCCGCTTCGGAGCGAGACCGCCAGACCCGTGCGGCGACCTGAGCTTTATTCGATGGCTCCCGAATCCCGGCAATACGACCTGTTCGACGCCCCGCCGCTACCGGCTACAACGCCGTCCGGCATCAAGCGAGCGGCGGAGCACGAGGCCCCGCCGCTCGCCTGTTACTGGGACTTCTGCCCCAACTGCGGGTCGCAGCTCCACAACCAGGGCTGCAAATACCGCTGTCCGAAGTGCCACTATTTTATGAGCTGCTCGGACTTCGACTAGGTTCATTCGCCGGTGGGGGATTCGCCGATTCACTGATTCGGAACCTCAATCACCCGATCAGCGAATCCCCCGATCTCTCAACAAGGGATGATTCAGCTCGACCGCGACGCCAGTACGCCCATCGTGGAGCAGCTCGCCGAGCAGCTCCGGTTTCACCTCGCCACGGGGCGGTTCCGGACGGGCGAGCGGCTGCCCTCTACGCGCGCGTTCGGTCAGCAGCTCGGCGTGTCGTTCCACACGGTGCGGAAGGCGTACCAGCAACTCGAAGCCGAGGGGCTGCTGGAAGCCCGGCAGGGCAGCGGTTACACCGTCATCGAGCGTGTCCTGGCTCCGGCGGCGGATCGGATGGAGCGGGGAGCCAGCGTCGTGCAAGAGGCCATTCAGAAACTGATCGGTCTCGGACTGGACGAGGGCGAAGTCGAATACCTGTTCCAGGAGCAGCTCGCTTTCCTCGACGACCCCGGCACCCGGCCGAAGGTGGTCTTCGCGGCATCCTACCGCGAGCTCGCCGAGGCGTGCGCCGAGCAGGTCAGCGCCGCCGTGCAAGAGCGCGTCGATGCCGTCGCGCTCGCGGACCTCGCGCACCACGTCGATGCCGACCTCGTCGTGACGCCGCACGCGAGCATGCAAGCGGCGGCCCGCACCGTGCCGATGGCTGAGACGGTGAGCGTGCTCGTCCACCCTCCGTCGGATACCCTGCAACTCGTCGCCCGCCTCCTGCCCACCGCCACCCTCGGCCTCGTCACGCGCTACGGCGACGCAGTGGGGCCGATCCTGACGGAGCTACGGCACCTCACGGGCTTCCCCGGCCCCGCCCTCGCCCTCCAATCCGACGCCGACCGCGAGCGGTTGGCCGACTTCATCGGCGAGGTGGACCTGCTGCTCTTCACCCCACAAGCACGCCGCAAGCTCCGACCCTTACTAGACGACATCGCACACGCCCCGCTCAACCCCGTCGTCGACCTCGCCTCGCTCGAAGGGGTGCGGGCGGCGATGCGGCGGTAGAGGGCAGAGGGCAGAGGGCAGAGGGCAGAGGGCAGAGGGCAGAGGGCAGAGGGCAGAGAAAAATACCGGATCCATACCTTTGACGGCTTTGCTTGCTCCCACACTCACCCCAGCGACGCCCGCTCCTCAGAGGATGGCCCCGGCTTGCGGCCCGTCGGTGGCCCGTTCTGCCGATCCGCAGCAGGAGGCGGATTGTCGGCGGGCTCATCCTGCGCGGTGGGCGGCACCTCGGGCGTGCGGTTGTTGTCCGAGGCGGCGTCGGGCGTCGGGCGGTCCGGCGTCGGCAATTCCTTCGCGGCTCCGCCTTCGCTACGGGGTGAATCCGAAGGAGGAGAAGGCGGCTTTGGCGCGCTCTCCTCGCCCGTGGCCTTGTCCTGATCCGGGTACTTGACGCGGAAGTGGTAGATGCCGCCGAGGATCGAGAGGAACGTCTCCTTGATCTGGTTGAGGTCGGCGAAAGTGAGCGCACAGCCGTCGAGCTGGCCGTCCTCGGAGCGAGCGCGGAAGATGGCATCCACGAGCCCTTCGAGCCGCTTCGGGGTCGGCTTATCGAGGCTGCGGCTCGCCGCCTCCACGGAGTCGGCGAGCATCACAATGCCGTGCTCGTTCGTCTGAGGGCGCGGGCCGGGGTAGCGGAACTCCATCTCATCGACGGGCGGGTCCTCCGGGCCGCGCAGCTCCTTCGCCTTGCGGTAAAAGAACTCCATCAGCGTCGACCCATGGTGGGTCGGGATGAAGTTGAGGACGACTTCAGGCAGGTTGTACTCCTTGCCGAGCTCCAGCCCGTCCTTGACGTGGCTCGCGATGATGAGCGCGCTCATGTATGGGGTGACGCGGTCGTGCGGGTTCTCGCCGGGCTGCTGGTTCTCGATGTAGTACTCCGGCTTGAGCATCTTGCCGATGTCGTGGTAGAGCGCGCCGATACGGGCCTGGAGCGCGTTCGCACCGATCGCGTCGGCCGCCGCTTCGGCGAGGTTGGCGACCTGAAGCACGTGGTTGAACGTGCCCGGCGCCCGCAGCGAGAGCTCCTTCAAGAGGGGCCGGTTTGTGTCCGAGAGCTCGAGCAGCGTCAGGTCCGTCGTCACGCCGAAGGTCCGCTCGAAAATCCACAGCAGCGGGTACGCCAGCAGCAGCAGCACGCTGTTGATCCCGACGAGGGACACGTCTGAGACAAAGCGTTCCATCCCCCCCGCGCGGAGCAGGAGATACGCACCGATGATGACCACATACGCACCGAAGACGAGCCCGGCCGTCAGGATGATCTGGCTCCGGTTCTTGATGTCGCGCACGCTAAAGACCGCGAGCATCCCCGCGAAGATGGTCACGAAGGTGAACTCGAATTCGTAGCCGAAGACGAGCCCGCCGATACACGCGAGGGTGATCGTGCCGAACATCCCCACGCGCGAGTCGAAGATCACCGTCAGCAGGATGGAGGCGAGCCCCACCGGGACGGCGAGCTCGGCCGTGTCCGGCAGCCGGACGGCAACGCCGAAGAACCCGATAATGGCGGCGAACAACAGCCCGATGAGCATGAGGTAGCGGGTCTCGAAGAAGACCTGCCGCCGCATGAGGTAGAGGTAGAGGAAGAAGATCAGAAACGCCGCGACCGATAGCACCACCTCGCCGACGAGAATCCGCAGCGGCCCGACGTTCCCCTGCTGCTCGGCGCGGATGCGCGAGAGCGAGTAGAGCTGGCGCTGGACCTCCTCCGTCACGCTGTCGCCCCGGCGGATGATGGCCTGCCCTTCCTGGACCACGCCGGTGGTCCGCGAGATGCTCTGCTCCGCCTCGTTCCAGCGCGTGTCGGATTCCTCCTGCAGAAAGCGCAGCGAAGGCTTGAGGACGTTCTGGAAAAACGCGACCCCGATAGCTACCGTGTCCGGCCGGTTCGGGAACCGGACGTTGAGCTCGTTGCGGGCGACCGTGACAGCGTCGTTCAGCCCATAGAGGTCCTGCTTCGGGACCAGCACCTCGGTCCGCTCGTCCTTGTTGACGACGTTGATCCGGTCGGTCAGCACGCTGTCTTTGGGGATGTCGAGTACGCCGTAGGGCAGCAACCGGCTCGCTACGGCGCGTACCGCTCGCAGCAGCACCTCGTCGAGCGGGGGGCCGGTCGCACGGGATCGCGACGGCGTGGCGAGGCCCGAGGGGGCGGCGTACGAAGCGAGCAGCTTCTCCATCTGCGTGCCGGAGAGCTCGAAGGGCAGCGCCTTGATCCGCTCTAAGTACTTCGCGGAATCGCTGGCTGCTGCCGCGGCATCGCCCGCGCCCCGATTCTGCTGCCAGTTCACGTAGGCCTGGAACACAGCGTCGAACTGCTTTTCCAAGGAATCCGCTGCCGCCGACGTCTGCGCGACTGCATCGGGAACGCGCGCGAAGACTGGCGGCTCCTGATACCGGATCGAGTCCTGCTCCGCCGCCACCTGCTCCTCGCTCTTATAGACGGGGAATTTGAACGGGGCGATCACGTCCTGCCGCTGCCACACGTCGCCGGGCCGCACCTGCGAGCCGTACTCGTAGAGCTCGAGGTTGGGGTACATCAGGATCGTCAGGGTCAGCAGGACCCCGAAGATCCCCACGCGCGCGAGGATCTCATCGCGCGTCATGCGCCGGCCCTGCTTCGGCTTCTTCTTCGCTATCTGAAGCCCGACGCGGCGGGGGCGGCGGCCTTGCTTGCGAATCAGGCCAAGTCGCTCCAGAAGGCCCATGCGGCTCAGTGGTGGGTGGTACGGCGTCAATTAGTGGAGTGCCGTTGAACATACGACATACGGCCCTGTTGCTCAGGCAGGATTTCGCGAACGAGGCAGGCTGCCTTCAGGCTCGTTTCGGCCACCGCGCCAGGACGATGCCGAGAACGACGGTGAGCCCTGCCCCAGCGGCGGTGTAGAGCGGCCACGCGAGCGTGCCTGTCCGTACGAGAAACCCCAGCAGGACCAGAGTTATTGTGTATGCAATAACGGAATCCTTCTGGCGCGCTCGGCGGCTCGCGAGCCCGAGCAGAAACGCGCCCAGCAAGCCACCATACGTGAACGACGCGATCCCGAGCCCGAGCTCCACGACGGGGTTCGTCATCGACTGGAAGGCCGCCGCGAACCCCATCAGCGCGACGCCCCAACCGACCGTCGTCCACCGGCTCAACCGGAGCGCGTCCGCAGCGGCCAGCGGATTCCGACCCAGCCGCTCCCGCAGATCGAACACCGTCGAGGACGCGAGGGCGTTGAGCGACGACGAGAGCGTGCTCATCGCAGCCGCTACGATCCCGGCCAGCAACAGCCCCGCTAGCCCCGGCGGCATCTCCTCGACGATGAATTTGGGGAATACCTCATCGCCCCGCTCCAGCCCGAGCGCCGCGAGGTCAGCCCCGCCGTAGTAACTCCAGAGCAGCAGCCCCACGAGCAGGAAAAGCGCGAACTGCACGATCACCACGACTCCGCTCCCCACGAGCGCCCGCTGCCCGTCGCGCAGATTTCTGCACGCCAGCAACCGCTGCACGACGAGTTGGTCTGCCCCATGCGAGGCCATCGCAAAGAACGCCCCGCCAACGACGGCCACAACGAGGGTGTACGGCGTGGCGATCCACTCGCCGAACGGCAGTCCGAGGCCGAGGTCGATCACCTGCGTTTTGCCCGCCGCTGCGGCCGTACTCCACCAGTCGGCCGGCACTCGCCCCAGCAGCAGCGCAACGGCGATGAGGGCGCCGCCGACGTAGACCCCCATCTGCACCACGTCCATCCACACCACCGCCCGGATGCCCCCGACGAACGTGTACGCCATCGTCACGAGGCCGATGGCGACGATGATCGCCACGTACGGCACGTCGAGCCCCGCTCCGGCGGCGATGATTTTCAGCGGTATGGCCGTGGCGAACAGGCGGACGCCATCGGCGAGGAGCCGCGTCACCATGAACGTGATCGAGGCGAGCGCCCGCATCCCGTCGCCGAAGCGCTCGCCGAGAAATGCGTACGCCGTGGAGAGCTCACCCTCGAAGTAGCGCGGCAGCAGCACCGCCGCAACGACGATGCGTCCGAGCAGGTACCCGAACGTGAGTTGGAGGAATAACAGCGAGCCGCCGTAGGCCACGGCCGGCACGCCGATCACTGTGAGCGTGCTCGTCTCGGTCGCGACGATGGAGAACAGCACGGCCCACCACGGCAGGTCCCGCCCCCCTAGGAAGTAGTCCGTCGTCGATTGCTGCCGGCCGCCGGCCCAGAGTCCGAAACCCAGTACGCCGGCCAGATACACGACGAGAACGGCATAGTCGAGGCCCGTGAGCATGGCTCAGGCGGCCTCATCCACCGGCCCAAGGGCCAGCACGGGCGGCTCGATGCGGCGGAGGGTCTCCCGCAACGCCGCAAAGGCCGAGGCGAGCGAGTCATTGGGGGCAATCATCAGGTCGAAGAAAGGCTCGGCTGCCTCATCGTACACGCCGATGCGAAACCGGGCGGGCGACGCACCGACGAGGTACGCTGCCGCGAGGTCGAAGGTGGGCACGAGGCAAAGAGCGACTTCCGGTTGCTGTTTCCACACCTTCTCTGCGAAAGCTACTTTGGGCAGCCCGATCCGTCCCAGATCGACGTCCTCAAGCCGCTTCAGGGACCGGATATACTCAGCGGGCACGTATGTCACCTCGCCGGAGACCACGACGGGGATGATCTGCTTCGGCGGAAGCTTCAGCGACTTCACGAAGCGCCACGCTTCCTGCGCTGCGGCCTCCCCCGCCGGCAGCACCACGAGGACGCGGCGCGCGGCGGGACTCGGGTTCCACGGCTGGACCGTCCGCGCCCTGACCTGTTTGAGCGCACGGTGGCGGGCGATCCGGTTTTTGAGCGCGTCGAGCATCGCGGGGTGCGGTTTCTGGTTTTCTATTTTCTAGTTCGGCCCGTCCAGTTTTCCTTCGACCAGGGGAAACCAGAAACGCTACGTGGTGAAGAGAGCCAGCAGGTCGGCTTCGTCGAGGATACGAACGCCGAGGGCCTGCGCTTTCTGCAGCTTTGACCCCGCACTGTCGCCGGCGACGACGAAATCTGTTTTCGCGCTTACGCTGCCCGTCACGCTCCCGCCCGCCGCGAGGATCTTCGCCTTCGCCGCCTCGCGCGTCAGCGTCGGGAGCGTACCGGTGAGCACGAATGTCCGGCCGGCCAGCGGTCCCTGTGGCTCGGCGGCGACGGGCTCCTCCGGCAAGCGCTCCGTGTTGACCCCGAGCTCACGCAGCGCCTCGACCGTGGCGCGGTTCGGCGCGTGCGCGAACCACTCGACGACGCCCCGCGCCGTCTCTGGTCCGATCCCGTTGATGGCTTCGAGCTCATCCGGCGTCGCGGCAGCGAGGGCAGCGAGGCTGTCGTGATGCTCGACGAGAAGCGCCGCAACCGTCGCGCCGACGAACCGGATGCCCAATCCGAACAGCAGCGCTCGCAGGGGCCGCCGCTTCGAGGTTGCGATCCCGCGCAGCAGGTTCTCGACCTTCTTCTCTTTGAACCCGTCGAGTCCGAGCAGGTCTTCGGCGCGCAACCGGTAGAGGTCGTCGAGCGTGTGCACGAGCCCGGCTTCGACGAGTTGAACAGCCACCTTCTCACCGAGGCCGACGATGTCCATCGCACCGCGCGAGGCGTAGTGTTCGAGGAGCCGTTTCGTTTGAGCCGGGCAGACGGCGCTCACGCAGTAGAAATCGGCATCGCCTTCGAGCCGCACGATGGGCTCACCGCAGGCCGGGCAGTCCGGCGGCATCGTCCACGGCTGCTCCTCCCCCGTCCGCGCCGATTCCACCGGCCCGACAACCTGCGGGATCACGTCGCCGGCCCGCTTCACGATGACGCGGTCGCCGATGCGGATGTCGCGGCCGGTGATGTAATCGGCGTTGTGAAGCGTGGCTTTTGAGACGGTCACGCCGCCGATCCCGACGGGTTCGAGGATGGCGAGCGGCTTGATGACGCCGGTCCGCCCGACATTCAGTGCGATGTCGAGCAGCCGCGTCGTCGCCTCGCGCGCGGCGAACTTGTACGCGATGGCCCAGCGCGGCGCGTTCGCGACGGCGCCGAGCTCGTCCTGATACTCCCGCCGGTCGATCTTCACCACGACGCCGTCGATCTCGTAGTCGAGTTCATCGCGTCGTGCTTCCCACTCATTGCAATAGCGGATTACATCGTCAATGTTCTCGCAGCGCCGGATGTGCTCGTTCGTGGGGAATCCGAGACGGCGCAGCCACCCTAGCGTTTCGTACTGCGTCGGTGGCTCTTCGCCTTCGACGGGGCCGACCCCGTAGGCGAAGAAGCGGAGCCCGCGCGCCGCCGTCACCTGCGGATCGAGCTGGCGGAGGCTCCCGGCGGCGGCATTGCGCGGGTTCGCGAACGGCTTCCCCCCCTCTTCCACGAGCGCGTCATTGAGCCGCTCGAACGTGGACTTCGCCAGGTAGGCCTCGCCCCGCACCTCGATACGTGCAGGAGCCGAAGTCGCGTCTCCCACCGTGTCGAACAGCGTCGTCGGCGCGGATGCAGGAACGGCGGGCGGAGCCATCCGGAGCGGAATGGCCCGGATCGTCTTCACGTGCTCCGTCACGTCCTCGCCCACGCGCCCATTTCCGCGCGTGGCCCCGCGCGCGAGCCTCCCGTCGGCGTACGTGAGGGCGAGGGCGAGCCCGTCGATCTTCGGCTCCACGACGAGCGCGGGTGTCACGTCACCGAAGCGCCCGGCGAGCCCGCGCCGAGCCCGCTCGTACCACGCGCGCAGTTCGTCACCGTCGAACGCATTGGCGAGCGAGAGGAGGGGGACGGGGTGCCTCACCTTGCTGAACGCGTCGAGCGCTTCACCGCCCACACGCCGCGTCGGCGAGTCGGGAGCGGCGAGGTCGGGGAACCGCGCTTCGAGCGTCTGGAGGGCGCGGAAGAGCCGGTCGTACTCGGCGTCGGCGATGACCGGGGCATCGAGCACGTAGTAGCGGTGGCTGTGTCCGCGCAGCAGTGTAGCGAGCCGTGCCACGAGCGGCCTCGCTTCTCCCTCCACGATCTCGTCCAGCGCTGTCTGCTCGAGGCGATCTAGCATCGCCTCCGTGTCCACAACGAGGTTCATAAGCAGCTAGAGGAGAGTAAGGCGTGCTCGGTCCACCGATCCGTTGTCTCCTCGGCCCGTCATCCTTCCAGCGCCTCGCATATCAGCCGGCTGCACCGCCGTTCACGACCCGGTTCAGCGAGTCGAGCAGGGCTTGCCCCCGCTGCTCGTTGAAGCGGAAGACCTGCCCTTCGCGTGGGGTCCACTCCAGACCTTGGAGGCGAAGCCGCGCGCCGTCATAGTTTCCCACGCCGCCCTCGCCGGAGACGATGACCCGCTGCTGCCCGGTGAACGTCTGCTCCTCGCCCGGATTTATCCAGTACGGGCGGCGGACATCGTCGTCCACCTGAACCTTGAAGTCCTCCAGTGGCTCGGCCACAGCGAGGACGGTGAGTTGGATCGGGGTCTGGAATTGGGGCGCAGCGGGGAGGTTCGTCGGCGTGGCCGACGTGGCCGCCGTGTCAGCGGCTGCGGCTACCGCGCTCGTATCAGCCGTAGTGGAGGGCGGGACCGCGACCATGTCCGGCCCCGGGCCGGCATCGCGGAACAGGAACCACACGATGAACCCGATCACCACGAGCGCTGCCACCGTCCCGCCAATGATGAGCCCCCACGAATTCTCGATGGGCTGCGACGCAGCGGTGGCAGACTGCACGCGGCGCTTCGGCATCGGATCACCCGAGCGGTCGGGCTGCCTCGGCTCCGTAACCGGTCGTTTCGACGACAGCGCGGCGACGGCGGGTGCCGTACCGCTCGGTCCCGAAGGCGGTGCTTTCCTCTGAGGACGGGGCTCTTCCTTCGCTGTCGGCGGCGCGGCACGCTTCGGCTCTTCGGGCTTCGCATCCCCACCCAAGTACTGCCGCCGCAGCCCGCCGTCGTACGTCCCTGCCTTCGCCTTCTCGTACGCGCTGCTCACCTCCTGCGGTGAGATGTTCACGGCCTGCGCGTAGGCCCTCAGCAGGTTCCGGAGGTAGACCTCATTGTAGTGCGGGTCGTTGACGAGCTCGCCGGCCTCGAAGCGGCGGAGGATGTCACCCGGCATCCGCGTCTCCTGCTGCACCTCGTCGAGCGTAACGTTGCGCGCCTCGCGGATGGCTCGGAGGTCGTGCGCGAGATGAGATCCAGTCGAGCGGGAGCCGGGGGTACCGGCGTCGGGGTGCTGGTCGGCCATAACGGAGGAGGCGTGCGAGAGGGTGGGGAGCCTCAAAGTAAGCACTACACCGGAACCCTGCGAACACGAAAGGGCACCGTACAGAAGAAGCCCGGCCTCGCGGGGAGACCGGGCTTCGGGGATCACGCAACGAAGATCGCGCGCGATCCAGTCGGGAAGACAGGATTTGAACCTGCGACCGCTCGGCCCCCAGCCGAGTGCTCTACCGTGCTGAGCTACTTCCCGATGGGGGACGGCAAATATAGCCCGTGGTTCAGAGCGAGTGCAAGAGGTTCTTTAGGAATGCACGCAGCTCGATCAGCGCGGCGCGCGTTTCGTCCGACTGCCCGGCGTCTTCGCGGGCGAGCACCTGCCGCGCCCCTTCGAGGGTGTACTTGTCGTCGCGCAGGAGGTGCCGAATCCGCATCACGGCGGCGATGTCGCGCTCGGTGTAGACGCGGTTACCGGCGCGGTTCTTCTTCGGCTGGAGCTGCTCGAACTCGGTCTCCCAGTAGCGCAACACGTGCGGTTCGAGCTCGGACAGCTCGGCCACCTCACTGATCGAGTGGTAGAGCTTGCGGATACCTTCGTGCTTCATCGGGTCGGGGGAATGCTATTCACTTAAAGTACGACGCGAACTAGAAACGTGCGCCCCTGGGCCGTCGTACCGCGTCTTTCTCCTCCCCACGCCGATGCCCGTCTCCCGCTCCCAACGCTCCGACCTCGCCCTGCTGTTTGTCGTCGCGGTGTGGGGCGTCAACTTCCCCATCATCAAGGTGGCCCTGGAGCCGATGCCGCCCTACGTCGTCAACGCATTCCGCTTCGCGGTGTCGGCGCTCGTGCTGGGCTCGATGCACGCATGGCGGAGCCGGGACCAGCCCGGTGCCTTCTTCGCTCCGCTGCGCGAACACGGCCTCGTCGTCGTCGGGCTGGGGTTGCTGGGCTACGTCCTCTATCAGTTCCTGTTCATCGTCGGGATCGACGCGACGAGTGCGGGGAGCGCGGCGCTCATCATCGCGTCCTCGCCGGTGTGGACGGCCATTCTCGCCCGCCTGTTCGGGATGGAGCAACTTCCCCTCGGCGCGTGGGGCGGCTTACTCCTCTCTCTCGGTGGCACGGCACTCGTCATCCTCGCCGGGCACGGCTCGGTCGATTTCGGGAGCGACGACCTCGTGGGCAACGGACTGATGCTCGGCGCGTCGATCGCGTGGGCGGCGTACACCGTCTTCAGCCGGCCCGTCCTCAACGCGGGCGTCTCGGCGACAGGCCTCGCGTTCTTCGGGATCGTCGTGTCCCTGCCCTTCCTGTGGGCGCTCGGTGTACCGGCCCTCGACGAGGTGGACTGGAGTGGCGTAGACACGACGGTCTGGCTCGCGCTCCTCTTCTCCGGCGGGCTCTCGACCGGCGTCGCGTACGCCATCTGGAACGCAGCGGTGCAACGCGTCGGCCCGTCGCAGACGGCGATCTACAGCAACCTCGTCCCGGTCTTTGCCCTCGCGAGCGGCATCGTGCTCATCGGCGAGCCGGTGACACCGTACCAGCTCGCAGGCGGCGCGATGATCCTCGGCGGCCTCTTCTTCATGCGCCGTGCCCGCCGCCGCGTCGCCCTCGTGTGACGCGCGAGGTCACACGCCGATCACTTCGTAGCCCGAGCCCTCCACGGGGTCTTTGCTGACCTCGATCCGAACGGGGAACGCCTCCTTCAGCTCGTCGAGGTGGGTGATCACGACGATCTTGTCGAAGTCCTCGCGGATGGTCTGGATGGCCTCGACGAGGTTCTCGATCCCCTGCCGGTCCTGCGTGCCGAACCCCTCGTCCACGACGAGTGTGCGGATGCGGACGCCGCTGCGCTCGGCGAGGAGCTGCGCGAGTGCGATGCGGAGGGCGAAGTTGACGCGGAACGCCTCGCCGCCGGAGAACGTCTCGTACGGGCGCGGGACGCCACTCGCGTCGGTGATTTTGATGTCGAGTGTCTCTTTGGTGCCGCCGGCTTTCTTGTCCTTCAGCGTTTCGAGGTGGACCTGCGTCCGGCCTTTGGCGAGCCGTTCGAGCAGGGCGTTCGCCCGGTCCTCGATCTCCGGCAGCGTCTCTTCGATGATGAGCGCGGGGATGCCGTTCTTGCCGAACGCGTCGCGGAGGTGGCGGTAGAGCGTCCTCTCTTTCTTCGCCTCGCGGTGGGCGGTGCGGATGGACTGGAGCCGCTCGCGGTCGCGGGCGCACCGTTCCAGCCGCTCGACGAGCCCGCCATACCGTGCCTGGGCCTCGCTCAGCGACGCGGTGATCGTGCCTCGCCGCTCGGCGTGGGCGCGCTGCGCCTCGGCGAGGTCGGCGCGCCGACTGAGCCTGGCTTCGGCGGCCTCCACCGCGGTACGGAGCATTGCGACCTCCTCGTCGCCCTGCCGGATATCGTCGGCGAGCTTGGTGCGCTGAGCGGTCCAGTCGGTCAGGTTACGCTCAGCATTGGCGAGGCGGATGAACCGCTCCGGCGCTTCGTTCAGCGTATCGAGCTCGCGGCGGACGGCGTCGTGGCGTGTCCCATCGTAACCGAGCCCGGCGAGTTGCTGCTGGAGCCGGTCGATCTGCTGCTGGATCGGGCCGAAGACGGTGCCTTCGGCGAGGCCCTGGCGCAGGTCGGCGGCTTCGCGTTCCTGCTGCGAGATCTGCCGAGCGAGGGTTTCCATCCGCCCCTGTAGTTCGTCGAGCTCGCGGAGCGTCGCTTCGTAGCGCTCGCGCTGCGCGGCCTCGGCCTGCACCTGCTCGAACCGCTCGGGGTCGAACGGAAGCTCGGCGAGGCGGTCGGAGAGCTCGGTGCGCTCGGCGCGGAGGTCGGGGCGGAAGGCGTCCTCGCGGAGCTGACGATCGAGGTCGGCCACGCGGCGGCGCTGCTCGGTGCCCTGCCCCTCCGCCTTCGCGGATGCGGCGAGGTCGGCCTGGACCTTCGCGAGTTCGTCGGTGACGCCGTTCGCCTGGCTGATGTGGGTGGCGATCTCGCGGAAGCGCGTGAGCAGGGCTTCGCGATGGCGCTGCTTGTCGGCGATGCCAGCCTCGACGCGGGCGATCTGGTCGGTGAGGGCGGCGCGGTCGTCCGCGTACGTCTTCTCGACGGTCCGCCGGTGCTCCGGGGTGAGGTGAGTGCCGCAGGTCGGGCACGCCTCCGTCTCAAGCTCGCGGAGCCGGGCCACCTTCGCGTCGACGGCCTCGACCTCGCGGCGGAGCCGTTCGCGCTCGCGCTCCAGCCCTTCGATTTCCGCTTTGATCCCGCTGCCCTGCTCGCGGACGGCGCTCTGATCGCCCTCCAACTTCTTCACGGCGGCGACGCGCTCACGCAAACCGACCTCGCGTTCGCGCAGCCGGGGAAGCGCCGCCGTGAGGGCCTCGGCCTCCCGCATCTGCTGGTGCAGCTCTCGGATCGTAGCCTGCAACGCCCCGCGCTCGCTCGCCAGTTGCTTGTCGATGGCCGTGAGGCGCTCCTCGATCCGCCGCCGCGCGTCCCGCCGCTCGCGCAGCGCCTCGACCTCCCGCTGCGCTGCGAGCGCTTTGTCGAGCCCACGCTGCGTGGCCGGGCGCTCCACGTGCCGCCGCTCGGCCTCGTCGCGGGAGCGCTTGTTCGCCTGCAGATCGGTCTCGACCCGGTTCAGCTTGCCCTCGGCCTCCATCCGTCGGCGCTGGAGCTCGATCTTCTTCTCGCCGAGTTGGGTGTCGAGGCCACGCTGGAGGTCGGACTTGTCGTCCCACGCGCGGCGCTCGGTGAGCAGCGTTTCGTAGCGGGCGTGGTCACGATGGATCGACGCGCTCTGCGCGATGAGCGCCTCGGCCTCGTCGATGCGCGCGCGCGTCTTTTCGCGCTCGATTTCCAGTTCCTGCTTGCGGGCTTCGAGGCGCTCGCACCGCGCCCGTTGCTGGCCCGCGGACTGCGCGAGGGCGTCGAGCTCGGCGAGCCGTTCGGTCAGGGACTGTTCCTCGCGCTGCACGTCGGCCCGCTCCTTTTCGAGATCGGTGATCGCCGCTCCGAGCGCGGCGCGCTCCTCCTTCCAGCGCCCCTCGTCTTCGAGCGCCGCGCCCAGCCGTTCGATCTCGCGTTCGGCGTCCTTTGATCGCTCGGTCGCTTCGGAGAGCCGGGCGCGGGCGACGGCCGCGAGCCGCTCGTAGCGGTCGAGCCCGAGGATGCGGCCGAGGATCTCCTTCCGCTCGCCGGGCTTCTTTTTGGTGAACTCGTCGGAGCGCCCCTGCAGCAGGAACGCGGAGTTGATGAACGTCTCGTAATCGAGCCGGAGCGTGGTGTCAATCACCGCCTGCGTATCGCTGACGGAGCCGGCCGTGAGCGGGCGGAACGTGTCGCCCTCGGTATCCCACAATTGGAATTCGAGGCCGGGCTTCGACGTCTTGCCCGAGGCCGTCCGGTAGAACGAGCGGACGACGCGGTAGCGCTCGCCTTCGAGGTCGAAGACGAGCTCGACCTGCATCTCGCGGGCACCGATGCGCAGGAGGTCTTCGTCGGGCTTACGCGCGTCGGACGCCTTCCGTGCCTCACCCCAGATCGCCCACGTGATCGCGTCCAGCAGCGCCGACTTGCCCTGCCCGTTCCCGCCGGAGAGACAGGCCACGTGGAACTGCTCGAAGTCGAGCGCCTCGGTCGAGGTCCCGTACGAGAGGAAGTTCTGGAGCTTGAGGGAGACGGGGATCATGGTTCGAGTAAAACGTGATGTCTACCGCGCACGTGTGTCAGCCTTACGGCACCTGCGGGATTCAATGATGTACTACGCCTCCGTCACCGCGCCGTCGGAGAAGGCATCACTGAGATGCTCCCGAAGGCCGGGCAGGAGGTAGCTGAACACGCGCCACGCCGCCGGTGCGAGGGCGCGCACGGGTTCGTAGAGTACGGAGCGCTCGCGCGTCGCTCTCCCGATGAGGAGGGGATCGCCTCCCGGCAGCGCCACGGGGCCGGTTACGAGCAGCAGCACGCTCAGCCCGAGCGCCGCGCGCAGCCCGCCGACGCCCGCCCCGGCCAGCCGGTCCATGGCTCGGAGTCCCAGCGCAGAGAGCGTTTTCTTCGCGAGCTGCGCCATCACGGCCGCCCCCGCCACAACGGCCCCGAAGGTAACGCCGAAGCCCAGCACCGGCGCGATCCGCTCCGAGAGCCCGAGGCTCCCGACGACGAGGTCCCCCACCGGGTGCATCAACAACGCGCCGGCGAACAGCCCGACCACGAGCCCGACCGCCCCGACGAGCTGCCGGAGCGCGCCCGTCTGCACCCCGCGCCCCACGCCGAGCCCGACGACGAGCAGGATGATGAAGTCGAGCGTGGTCAGCCCTCCCATCGCGCGCTCAGCCCTTGAGCAGGTTCTGCACGACGACGCGGACTCGGTTGCCATCGGCCTGGCCTTTGAGCTCGCTCATCACCTCCCCCATCACGCGGCCCATGTCCTTCATCGACGTCGCGCCGGAGCGGGTGACGATCTCCTGCACGGCGCGGTGGATGTCCTCGTCGGAGAGCTGGACGGGGAGGTACTCGCCGAGGATCGTGAGCTCGTCGCGCTCTTTCTGGGCGAGGTCGTCGCGGCCCGCGTCGTCGTACTGCTGCATCGCGTCGCGGCGCTGCTTGGCCTGCTTCTGCACGATGGCGAGGAGGTCGTCGTCGGTGAGCGGACCCGTGCCCTCCTTCTCTTTCTCGATGATGGCGGCGCGGATCGAGCGGATCGTGAGGAGACGGGTCTGGTCTTTCGCCCGCATCGCGTCCTTGAGGTCGCGGTCGAGTCGGTCGAGCAGGTTCATAATCGAGGCCGGTTCGGAGTCTGTAGAGGCGTCAGAAACTACGCCCGTTCCATGCAGTCTGCGGTGCCATCGGAATCAGCCTTGCCGTTCTTGACGTTGCCGTTTAGGTTGTGTCCCCCTCGACATGAGCACAGCATGCGACGCTCTCCTCCCCTATTACTTGCTCTGCTCGCCGGGGCCGTTGCGGCCTGCGCTACGATGGCTCCCGCACGGGCACAGATGGTGATCGAACCGCAGAGTTTGAGTGTGACCGTGCCGCAGTACGAAACGGAAACGCGGACGGTGACGCTGACAAATGCGGGGGCGGAACCGCTCACGTTCTGCGTCTCCTTCGAGCGCCCGCTCCAACGTGCTGAAGGAGAAGCGCGCCTCACCGAGAGTGCGGTTGGCGGAGCCGCACCGTGCGGCGACTACGGGGAGGTACTCTACTACTTCGACGAGGACGACTTCGGTGCTGGATGGGGACCCTACGGTGTCGTGATGACGCCGGAGGGTCGGCTCTTCACCTCCGAGGTGAGCGGGCCGCACCGCACGTTCGAGTTCACGCCGGACCTCACGCTCATCCGCTCATTCGAGCACTCCACCGTCGCCGAACTCGCGCCGTTTCCCGGCACGGTAGGCGTGGGCTACGACACCGAAAGCGAGACGCTCTGGTGGATGAACACGGAGCGCACCGCCGTAGGCAATGACATCGTCACACGCCGGGTGCTCCTCCTCGAAGGGGACCTCGACGGCGTCCCCACCGGCCGCCGCATCGGGGTCGCCCCGCCCGATGACCCCATCGACTCGTTCAGTCCTGGTGGCCTCGCCTACGACCCCGCCACCGACCGCTTCTACTTCCTCGGGATACTTGGGAGTGCCTCCAACCCTGACAACTGGAAGCTCTGGGCCGTGGACCGCGAGGGCGCTGTGCCCGAGGGCTATCCCGTCCGCCCGGAGCCCTACCCCAACGGCATCTTCAACAGCATCGACGCTCACGGTGGGGCCGAGGGCGGACCCGAAGGCGTGCGGGTCGAGTACGGGGCGTTCCCGCCGGGCGCACTGGGGACCGACCGGATCGCCGTCGTGGACCGTTGGGGCAACTCGGAGGGCGAGGCGCTGGAGACGCCGGTGCCGTCGGTGCTCTTGGAAGCGGGCGGGGCCGGTCCGAATGGAAACCCACTGCGGAGCCGGATCGACCCCAACGGCGTGATGTACATGACGTTCACGAACTTCGACCACACCGGTATCGTCGGCGTCCGTCCGCATCCGCTGCCGCCGTCGTGGCTCGTGGTGGACTCGGACGCGGGGCTGGAGGCGGCGTGGGACGGGACGCTCGGGCCGGGCGAGCGCCGCACACTCACGCTCACGTTCCGGGCGGGCACGCGGGAGGTCGGCGATTACACCTCGGCGTTGCAGGCGTTCGACGCGGCCACGGGCGCGGCCTTCGAGGTCCCGTTGTCGATGGAGGTGACGCAGGGGACGGACGCGGAGGACGAAGCGGGCGTGCCGGAAGTTGTGTCGCTGGCGACGTACCCGAATCCGGCGACGGGGGCGGCGACGGTTGTGCTCACGCTGCCACGCGAGGCCGAGGTCCGCCTCACCGTCTACGACGTGCTCGGGCGGCGCGTGGCCTCGCTCGCGGAGGGGCGCTTCGAGGCGGGCACGCACCGGGTCCGCTTCGGCGGGCGGGGCCTCCCGAGCGGGCTCTACCTCGTGCGCGCCACGTTCACAACTAAGGCCGGGACCACGCGCACGATCTCGCGCCGGCTGACGAGGCTGCGCTGACGCACCCGTTACCCTACCGCAGCACGAGGCGGATGGCGAAGACGCCGATGCCGACCTGCATCGCCCCGAGCGCAATCGCCGAGTACGTGTCGTAGCGCTCGAAGTCGCTCCGCTCGGCCGGGTCGCCGGACACGACAGATTCTCATGAGTCCTCCGTCCATTCTTCCAGCGCATTCAGAAAGTCGGCCGGGGAAAGGATGGGGATGCCTCGGAACGGGTTAAGACGCTCTAACAAAACCTCTGGACGACGCCCCACGTGATGAGCACGCACCCGAGCCGAACGAACGATGTCGAGCCGCCGCTCGTAGCGCACGCGCAACCGCCGGAAGGCACTCAGC
>JBBSMX010000063.1:0-22756 GCA_038232935.1 Rhodothermales bacterium
CTTATTCCATCCCAAGAGCGCCTTTTTCGATTAAACGATATGCCCGATTCAGACCCGACATCGATAAAAGGAAGCGGCGATCTGCTCTGGCTGCACGCAATTGCAGGTCCGCGTTCTTGAAAAGGCCAAAGTCCAGCTAAGGCCCTAAAGGATTGCCTATTCAGGTCTTATCGACCAAGATAGGTCCATATTCCCGGCAGCGCACAGGAGCAATGCCCCCCTTCAGTCGATCGGCTTGAGGTTGGCTACGATCTCGGACCGGCGCGCCTCCAGGAACGGCGGCAGCGCGACGGCCTCGCCGAGCGTCGCCGGGTCCTCGTCCACGGCGAAGCCGGGGCCCTCCGTGGCGATCTCAAACAGGACGCCGTTGGGTTCGCGGAAGTACAGGCTGCGGAAGTAGTACCGGTCCACCTCGCCGCTGTTGGGGATGCCGAGACCGTTCAGTCGCTCGGCCCACGCGTGGTACGCCTCCTCGTTCGGCGTGCGGAACGCGACGTGATGCACACCGCCCGCGCCCGGTTGCGCGGCGGGCAGGTCTGGCTGGACGGCCACGTGCAGCTCGGCGTGCGGGCCGCCCGCACCCATCTCGTAGATGTGGACGGTGGAACCGTCGTGGTCGAACGTGCGGGCCGCCCGCATATTCATGACGCGGGTGAGCACCTGCTCCGTGGGAGCCAGGGTCGGCACGCTGATCACGATGGGGCCGAGACCGCGGATCTGGTAGTCGGCGGGGACCGGGCTGCGCTCCCACGGGTGCGTCGCGTCGCCGAGTCCGCCGTCGGCGATGAGGGCGAGGCGTTGGCCTTCGGGGTCATCGAAGTCGAGCACGGCGCGGCCGTCGCGCTCGGCGATCTCACCGATGGTCACGCCCTGCGTTTTCAGGTGATCGCGCCACCACCCCAGCGCCTCGCTTCCCACCACCCGCAGGTGCGTCCGCGTGATGCTGCGGGAGCCGCGCTGCTCGCGGGGCACGTCCCAATCGAAGAACGTCAGGTCGTTCCCCGCGCTGCCGACGGCGTCCGAATAGAAGAGGTGGTAGGCGCTGACATCGTCCTGATTGACGCTGCGCTTGACGAGCCGCATCCCCATCACGCCGGTGTAGAAGCGGTAGTTCGCGCGGATGTCGGCGGAGAC
The DNA here is from genome assembly GCA_038232935.1 of Rhodothermales bacterium. Taxonomy (GTDB): domain Bacteria; phylum Bacteroidota; class Rhodothermia; order Rhodothermales; family JANQRZ01; genus JBBSMX01. Next base: position 1,135 of record JBBSMX010000063.1, read on the forward strand.
GGCGGTGAGGTGGTGGATGCCGGTCAGGTCCATGCGGAGACGTAGTCAGGTTTCGTGGTGTAGAGACGGGAAAGGCACCGATCACGAGTGGACCATGATACTGCCGCGCTGCATGTCCATCCCACAGACGAACTCGTAGTCGCCGCCCTCCGTAGGGGTGAACTCGACGGCGACGGGCTCATTCATCGGCAGCTCCGTCTCGGCCACGCCGAAGGCGGGGATGGTCACCTTCGAGGAGCACGCGGAGTCTACGGTGCGGGTGAAGACGAGCCGGGCCGGCACGCCGGCTTCGAGGGCGACCGAGCCCGGCCGGTAGCCCATCGGCCCCGCCTCGATCTCGACGACCTGCACGCCGTCTTCCATCCGAGGCTCGGCTACGGTTTCCTCGGCTTGCTCGCCCGTGGGCGGCGTGGCCTGTGTTACGCCTTCCATTTTATCCATGGGCTCGTCGCCGCCGCAGGCAGCGAGTACGAGGCTGAAGAAAAGGACAGGAAGTAGGATGCGGAGTGTGTTCATCGGTGTAGGGGTAGGGATGGAAGGTGAATCAAGGGTGGGAATTGTGTGCCGCGGCGGCGGGGGCGAGTGGCTCGAACGCGAGGGCAGGGTCCGACGATGGGAGTTCTTTTCGGAGCCGCCGCCCCTGCACGACGGCGTAGAGCGCGGGGATCATGATGAGCGTGTGGACGGTGCTCGTGACGAGGCCGCCGACCATCGGCGTGGCGATCCGCTGCATCACCTCGGCCCCCGTGCCGGTGCCGATCATGATGGGGACGAGCCCGATGATCGTCGTGAAGACCGTCATCAGCTTCGGACGGACGCGGTCCACGGCGCCCTCTTCGAGCGCGTCCTTTAGCCGATCCACGCTCGTCAGACGGCCCGTGCGGCGGTAGCGCTTCACGGCCTCGTCGAGGTAGACGTGCATCACCACGCCCGTCTCCGCCGCGAGCCCCGCCACCGCGATCAGCCCGACGCCGACAGCGATGGAGAAGTGGTACCCGAGCGCGAGCATCAGCCACACCGCGCCGACGACGGCGAACGGCAGCGGGATCATCAGCAGGAGTGCCTCGGTCGCGCTGCGGAAATGAAGGAAGAGGAGCAGGAAGATGATCGCGAGCGTGATCGGGACGAGCACCGCGAGGCGGCGGTTCGCCCGCTCCATGTACTCGAACTGCCCGCTCCATTTCAGCGAATAGCCCGGCGGCAGCACGACCTGCTCGGCGACGACTTCGCGGGCGCGCTGCACGTACGAGCCCACATCGGCCTCGTCGGTGAGGTCCACGTAGACCCACGCGTTCGGGCGGGCGTTCTCGCTCTTGATCATCGGTGGCCCCTGCACGAAGCGGAAGCTCGCGAGCTGGCCGAGCGGGATCTGCGCGCCGCTCGGCGTCGGGACGAGCACTTGCCGGAGCGCCGGGAGGTCGTCGCGGAGGCCGCGCGGGTAGCGGACGTTGACGGGGTAGCGCTCCAGCCCCTCGACCGTCGTCGTCACGTTCATCCCGCCGACGGCGGCGGCGAGCACGTCCTGCACGTCGCCGCTCGTCAGCCCGTAGCGCGCGGCGGCGCGGCGGTCCACCTCAACGTCGAGGAAGCTCCCGCCCATCACGCGCTCGGCGTAGGCGCTCCGCGTGCCGGGCAGGTCTTTCACCGCCGCCTCGACCTCGCGTCCGATCCGCTCCAGCGTCGTCAGATCCGGCCCGGCGACTTTGACACCGACGGGCGTTTTGATCCCCGTTGCCAGCATGTCGATCCGCGTTTTGATCGGCATCGTCCACGCGTTCGTGAGGCCGGGGAACGCGATGGCCCGGTCCATCTCGGCCGTCAGCTTCTGCCGCGTCATCCCGTCGCGCCACTGGTCCTCGGGCTTGAGGATGATCGTCGTCTCGATCATCGAGAGCGGGGCGGGGTCGGTGGCCGTCTCGGCCCGGCCGATCTTGCCGAAGACGCGCTCGACCTCGGGAAAGCTCGCGATGATGCGGTCGGTCCGCTGCAAGATCTCCTTCGCCTCCTGCGGCGAGACGCCGGGCAGCGTCGTCGGCATGTAGAGCAGGTCGCCCTCCCACAGCGGCGGCATGAACTCGCTGCCGATCTGCGGGAATGGGATGACGGTCTGCCCGAGCAGGAGCCGCTGCACCGGCAGCACGGTGAGAAACAGCAGCCCGAACCCGACGACGAGCACGGCGACGGGGCGGCGGAGCGTGCCTCGGAGGAGCGGGCGGTAGGCGCGGATGAAGAAGCGGGCGACGGGGTTCTCGTCCTCCCGCCGGATCTTCCCTTTGACGAAAACGGCCATCAGTGCGGGCACGAGCGTCACCGCGAGGATACTCGCCGCCGCCATCGCAAACGTCTTGGTGAGCGCGAGCGGGCGGAAGAGCCGGCCCTCGACCTGCTCCAGCGTGAACACGGGCAGGAAGCTGACCGTCACGATGAGGAGCGAGAAGAACAGGCTCGGCCCGACCTCCTTCGCCGCCTCGATCACGGCGTGCATCCGCTCGCGCTCGGTGAGGTCCGGGGCCGCGCCGTCGCCCCCGACGGCCTTCGCCGCGCGCGCCCGCTCGATGTGCTTGTGCGCGTTCTCGACCATCACGAGGCTCGCGTCCACCATCACCCCGATAGCGATGGCGATGCCGCCGAGGCTCATGATGTTGGCGTTGATCCCGAGCAGGTGCATCACCCCGAGCGCGAGGAGGATGCCGACGGGCACCGTGACGACGGCGACGAACGCGCTCCGCACGTGGAGGAGAAACACGAGGACGATGAGCGCGACGACGAGCAGCTCCTCCCAGATCCGCGTCACGAGCGTGTCGACGGCCCGGCCGATGAGCCCGCTCCGGTCATACTCCGTCACGACCTCGACGCCCGGCGGCAGGCCACGTTGCAACTCCGCGAGCCGCGCTTTCACCCGGCTGATGGTCGCCTGCGCGTTCTCGCCGTAGCGCATCACGACGATGCCACCGACGACCTCGCCCTCGCCGTTCACGTCCACGATCCCGCGCCGGATCTCGGGGCCGAGTTGCACCGTCGCCACCTGCCCAATCGTGACGGGCGTGCCGCCCTCGGCGCGGAGCACGACGTCGCGGATGTCGTCGAGGCCGCGCAGGTAGCCCTTCCCGCGCACGATGAACTCTCGCTCGCCGAGCTCCAACAGCCGCCCGCCCACATCGCGGTTCGAGCGCCGGAGCGCGTCGGCGACGCGGCCGAGCGGGATGCCGTACGCCGCCAGCTTCTGCGGATCGACGACGACCTGGTACTGCTTCTGAAAGCCTCCCACCGTTGCCACCTCGCTGACGCCGCCGACGGCCTGTAGTTCGGTCTTGAGGTAGAAATCCTGTACGCTACGGAGCTGGCTCAGGTCGTACGTGCCGGTCGTGTCGCGGAGCGAATACTGATAGACCCACCCGACGCCCGTCGCGTCGGGGCCGAGGGCAGGGCTCGCGCCCTCGGGCAGCCGGTCCTGGATCTGCGAGAGGTATTCGAGCACGCGGCTGCGCGCCCAGTACAGGTCGGTCCCGTCCTCGAAAATCACGTAGACGAAGCTCGTCCCGAACATCGAGTAGCCGCGGACGGTCTGCGCGAACGGGACGGACAGGAGCGCCGAGGTGAGCGGGTACGTCACCTGCTCCTCGACGATCTGCGGTCCCTGCCCGGGGTAGTCGGTCCGCACGATCACCTGCACGTCCGAGAGGTCGGGCAGCGCGTCGACGGGCGTGTTCAGCGTGGCCCACGCGCCGAGCGCCGCCGCCATCAGCGTGACGACGCCGACGAGCAGGCGGTTGCGGGCGCTCCATTCGATGAGGCGTTCGAGCATGGCTTAGTCGGTGTGGCTGCGGAGGCGGGTGTACGTGGCGATCTGTTCCGGTGTGAGCGCATCCCGCATGGCGATGTGGACGCGGAGATGCACGGCACGCAGCTCGCCCTGCAGCGCACCGACCTTCGCAGTGATGGCGTCCACGAGGGCGGGCGTCGCCCGCTCCTGCGCGAAGACGGCGTCGAGCGCCTCCTCCTCCGCGACGAGGCGCGCACCGACCTCTGACGCTTCGCGCACGACCTCCGCCCGCAGCGCCTCGGCCGTCACCCGCTGCTCCGGGGTGAGTGCGAGCGCGTCGGCGAGTTCGAGCACGTGCAGCGGGCCGGGATAGCCGTTGAGTTCAGCGGCACGGGCGAGTCCCATCCCGCGCCCTTCGCGCAGGCCAGCCACCTCGTCGGGTGTGAGTGCCTTGATGGCGGGGTCCGTGGCGGCGTGGACCGGCACGGACTCGGCGCGGCGGTCGTGTGGATGGTCGTCCTTCTGCGCGTGGGCGCGTGGCGCGCCGAGCGTGAGGGCGAGAACGGTAAGGACGAGCGTGCGGATCAGCATGGTTAGTTCTCCATCTCGTTGGGTGATGACATGTCCATCCCAGCGTGCTCCATCGCGGCGACGGCACCGGAGAGCCGGGCCTCGGAGTCGATGAGGAACTGCGCGCTCGTGACGATGGTGGCGCCTTCACTCAGCCCGTCGAGGATCTGGATGTACCCTTCGGCTTCTTCGCCGAGCACGACGGGCTGCGGGCGGAACCGGCCGTCGCCGAGGGCGAGGATCACGGCGGCCGTGTCGCCGGTGCGGACGACGGCCTCGCTCGGGACGACGGGGCGCGGCTCGCCCGGTGCGCCGAACAGGGTGACGGTGGCGTACATCCCCGGCTTGATTCGGCCGCCGGGGTTCGGCACGGACACGCGGGCCGTGCCCGTCCGCGTCATCGGGTCGAGCGTGTCGTAGACGTACTCGACGCTCCCCGTCAGCTCGTCGCCCGGCGCGCTTTCGATCCGCACGACGGCGCGCGTGCCAACGCCGACCCACCCGAGGTCCTGCTCGGGCACATCCACCTGCAGCCAGAGGCGCGAGAGGTCGACGATCTCCATCAGCTTCATGCCCGGCATGGCCTGCATCCCCTCCACGACCTGCTTCTCGACGACGGTGCCGCCGGCGGGCGCGTAGAGCGTGAGCGTCCGCTGTACCTCGCCGCTGGTCTCCAGCCGCGCGATCTGCTCCGCGCTGATGTCGTAGAGGCGGAGCCGCGTGCGCGCGGCCTCCACGAGCCGGTCGGCGTCCGGCCCGCCGCCGAGGAGGTCGCGGTTGCGGAGCGCGAGGAGGTACTCCTGCTGCGTCGCCACGAGGTCGGGCGAGTACAGGGCGAGGAGCGGCTGCCCGCGCCGGACGCGGTCGCCCTCGGCGTTGACGTACAAATCCTCGACCCAGCCGCCAACCTTGAGCGTCACGGCGTGCCGCCCCCGCTCGTTGGCCTCGAACGTGCCCGTCGCCCGGAGATCGCGGCTGAGCGCGCGAACTCCGACGGGTGCCGTGCGGACGCCGATGTTCTGGAGCGTCACGGGGTCGATCTCGACGGTGCCGGGCGCGGCCCCGCTGACGGGCACGGGCTGGAGGTCCATCCCGCAGACCGGGCACTGCCCCGGCGCGTCCTCGACGATCCACGGGTGCATTCCGGACTGGTACACGATGCCGTCGCCGTTGAGATCGGCAGCGGCGAGCCGGTTCGCCGGGTCGCCCGTTTCGGCGGCAGGCGCTACGGGAACAGCGGCGGTCTCGGCAGGCTCGCCTCGCAGCAGCGTCCACGCGAGGCCGACGAGCACGAGGAATACGACGAGCACGCCCACCACTACGAGCGCTTTCTTCCGGCGGGGCGGAAGAGCAGTCTGTACAGCATTCATCGGAGGTCAGGGTCTGAAGGACGGTCTATCGAGTGGCTGCCCTTTTTCTCTTCCACGTCATCCCCGCGCAGGGACGCGTCCCGGAGGCGGGGACCCACGGGATTCGCTAAACCTTTGGATCCGTCCCCGCGAAGGCGGGGATCGGAGTCGGGGATGACGGGATGGGGGGCTTCATGGGTCGATTCCGAATCGCCAGACGCAGAACCGGGCATCGCCCCGGCCCCGGTGAGGGAGGCGGTACCGAGGGCGCGTTCGAGCGCGGCCGTGGCCGTGAGATAGACGTGGAGGGCGTCGGCGGCGGCGAGCTGGACTTGGAACCGCATGCGCTCAGCATCGAGGAAGGCGAGGTAGTCCGCCTGCCCCGTGGTGTAGGCGGCGAGGGTGGACTCGACCGTGGACGCCGCGAGAGGGCGAAGGCGATCCTCGAAAAGCGCCAGCGTCTCATGGGCCGTGCGAACACGCTCGGCGAGCGTGGCGATCTGCGTCCGGAGCTCCGTGTCGAGCGCCTCCTGCCGCGCCTCTCCCTGCGCCCGTCGCAGGCGGGCCTCCTCGGCCCGCGCCCGCAGGCGACCACGCTGAAGTGGAATCTTCGCCGAAAGCATGACGCCGAACGCGTCGCGCCCGTCGGCCGTCGGCGGTGCCTCGCGGTCCGCGATGTCGGAATACGTGACCCCGACGGTCAGCTCGGGGTAGCGTGCTTTCTGCGCCAGGGCCACCTCGGCCTCGGCTCGTTCCTGCGCCACCTCCAGCGCCCGGACCTCGGGCCGCTGCCGGAGCGCGAGTGCGAGCAGGGCGTCGGGGTCCTCCGGCAGCATCGGCGGCTCGACGGCGACGGGGTGCCCGACGAGGTCGGGGCAGTCGGTGAGCCGTGCGAGCGTCTGGAGCGCTTGAGCGCGGTGGGCCGCGAGGGCGTTGAGCCGCTCGCCGAGCCGCTGCGCTTCGAGCTGGATCTGGAGAATGGCTCCCTGCGGCCCGCGGCCCACTTCGTAGCGGACAGCCGCCGCCTCGGTGAACGCACCGAGCCGCTCCTGATAGGCCCGGACCGTCGCCTCGACGTGGTGCGCATGGTTGAGGTCGTAGTACGCCCGCTTCACCGCGAAGGCGAGGTCGAGCGCGAGGGCGTCGGCCTCATTTCCGGCGACCTCGGCTCCCAGATCCGCCACGCGCTCGCGGAGGCCAAGCGTTCCGGGCCACGGCACCGCTTGCTCGATGCGCCACTGCGAACGCTGGGCGCCACGCGCCGTGAGGATCGGGTACGGAGACACCGTCACGCCGACGGTCGGGTCGGGCAGCGCACCGACCTGAGCGCCGACTTCGGCGAGGGCGGCGGCTTCGAGCCGGGCGGCGCGGAGCGTCGGGTTGGCGGCTTCGACCTCGGCCAGCAGGGCGTCGAGGCGAAGCGTCGGGGGTTCGGGGGTCTGAGCGCGGGCGGCGAGACTACTGAGAGCGACGCTGCTGACGAGCACCCAGACGGGCAGCGCGGAGCGCGCTGCGAAGGAAACAGGCATGGGCTAATCGGGTCCGGGAGACGAGCGGCTGCGAGTGGCGGGCGCGGCGCAATGCGCCGGCCGCCACGGAAGAGCCGGGCCGGATCAGATCAGCAGAACCGAGAGGGCGAGATGCAGGCGAGGCCCGGACGAGGGCGGACCTGTGTCTCGTGCGACCACATGGGCCACGGGCGGCGACGGCGCTGCAGCGAAGACCTCCGCTACCGTCACCCACGCGGCCATAAGCCGGGGCGCGGCTTCCGTGACGAACGCAGCTTCACTGACGGGGACGACCGGGGCGACGACACAGCAGGGCATCTCGTCCGTCTGGGGCGGCAGGCTCTGCCTTTCGCCAGCGTCCATTGGGCAGCGGTCCGTGCAGCACGCGTGCGTCGGCTCTGCTGCAGCGGCCGGGGCCAGCAGCGGCACCACGCCTCCCAGCAACAGCGAGAGCGCGAGGAAGGCAGCGAGCGGGCGGTATGTGCGTAGCGACGTCACCATGCGAGCGGGTAGTACCCAAAGGTACGGTTTCGGGTCCCCGGGGGACCTTAAACATCGAACAGGTCAGGCGCGAGCTTAACCGAACCGGTGGTCGCCACCTTCACCCCCTCGCTGTCCTGCCGGGCATCTCTCCCCTGGTGGGGGCGAGAACGTGAAGAGAGTCGTCGCGCTATTCGTGTCGTCACACCATTTCAGCGTACGTCCCCTCGCCCCTCCAGGGAGCGGGACAGGGTGAGGGGCCTTCGAGCCAGCACGACGAACCGGATACCCGCTAGCCCGGGGATGATGCTCACGAACGGCGTGTGATAACCCCGGACCAGTGGACCTCCGCTCCAATGGGATCGTCCGTATTCTCTCGCACGCTCCCGCGAGCGGGATTCGCACCTCCTCACCCCCTCATTCTCGCCGCCCTATGGCCACCCGTTCCAGCGGCCTCCTGCTCCACGTCACGTCGCTCCCCGGCCCGTTCGGGATCGGAGACTTCGGCCCCGAGGCGTCCCGCTTCGTCGACACGCTCGCCGAGGCCGGGCAGCGGGTGTGGCAGGTGCTCCCCCTGACCCCTGTCGGCTACGGGCACTCCCCGTACGCCAGCCCTTCGACGTTCGCGGGCAACCCCCTTCTGATCAGTCCCGAGCGCCTCGTGGACGCCGGGTGGCTGGAGGCGAGCGACCTCGCCGACGCGCCGCACTTCCCGACCGGGCACGTCGACTTCGAGCGAGCGATTCCGTTCAAGCACGCGCTGCTCCGGCGGGCGTTCGTGCGCGCCCGGCAGCAGGGCTTCCCCTCAGACTATCGTGCGTTCTGCGCCCGCGAGGCGTACTGGCTCGAAGACTATGCCCTCTTCACGGCGCTCAAAGCCCACTACGCCGGCGTGCCCTGGACCGACTGGCCGGCCCCCCTCGCCCGCCGCACGCCGGAGGCCCTCACCGCCGCCCGCGCCGAGCTCGCCGAGGCCATCGAGCAGCACCGGTTCGAGCAATTCGTCTTCGCCCGGCAGTGGGACGACCTCCGCGCCTACGCCCGCCGCCGCGGCGTCTCGATCTTCGGCGACCTCCCGATCTACGTCGCCCATGACAGCGCCGACGTGTGGGCCGCGCCCGACCTCTTCCACCTCGACCCGGACGGACGACCGACCGCCGTCGCCGGCGTCCCGCCCGACTACTTCAGCGCGACGGGCCAGCGCTGGGGCAACCCGCTCTACCGCTGGGACCGGATGCGCTCGCTCGGCTACGCCTGGTGGACCGCTCGCCTCGCCCGCACACTCGACTTCGTCGACCTCGTCCGCCTCGATCACTTCCGCGGCTTCGAAGCCTTCTGGGCCATCCCGGCCGACGAGGAGACCGCCGTCAACGGGCAGTGGGTTGAAGGCCCCGGTGCCGACCTCTTCGAGGCGTTCGAGCGTGCCCTCGGCCATCCGCTCCCGCTCGTCGCCGAAGACCTCGGCCTCATCACGCCCGGCGTCCGCGACCTCATGGGCCGGTTCGAATTGCCGGGGATGGTCGTCCTCCAGTTCGCGTTCGGCGACCCGGAGAGCGAGTACCTCCCGCACCACTACCGCCGCGCCCTCGTCGCGTACACGGGCACGCACGACAACGACACCGTCGCGGCGTGGTGGAGCGGGCTCGGGGACGTAGAGCGCCGCTTCACCCGCCGCTACCTCGGGCTCGCCGGACGGGGCGAGCCGGTCCACTGGGCCGCCGTCCGCGCCGTAATGGCCTCGGTCGCGGACCGCGCCGTGTTTCCGCTTCAGGACGTGCTCGGGATCGGCGGCGAGGGGCGAATGAACGTGCCCGGTAAAGAGGTCGGTAATTGGGCGTGGCGATTCTCGTGGGATCAGGTGAGCGCCTGCACGGTCTCGCACCTCCGGGACCTGACGGAGACCTACGGGCGTGCCGCCGCCGCTCCCCCATCGAACCCCTCTCCTCCTGCAGCCTCCGTCACTACGCCGGAAGTTGCTCTTCCACGACGCGAACGACCTCCTCCTCCGTGACCGCTCGGCAGAGGCTCTCTACGAGCCCCTCGCGGCGCGCAACGCGCGTGACTGCGGCGAGGTGCCGGAGGTGCTCCTCGCTCGGGGCGGAGTCGCTAGTCAGCAGCGCGAAGAAGACGTGGACGGGGCTCGCCGTGCCGGGGAGGGCGAGGCCGCCGCGGCTCACGCCTACGAAGGACCGCGTTTCTGCCACCTCGGGCGTGTGCGCGTGGTAGAACACCACGCCGGGCACGAGCACGGGCGAATACCCCTCGCCCGTGCTGATGAGCGACGAGACGACCCGCCGCAGCGTTTCCGGTTCGTCCCCAAACGGGCGGCGCATCATCTGGCGAAGCACCTCCTCGCTCGTGCTGCCACGGAGGTCCAGGGTGACATCCTCGACGGGGAGAGGCAAGAGCGAAGCCGATCTCCCCTGGGCCGGCGCGACGAGCGTGTCTACCTCCGTCTCCGCGAGGTAGAGCACGATGAGCGTGTGGGCCGAGAAGCGCCCCGCCAGCAGCCGGGGCAAGCGCTCCTCGCTCGGCCGCCACGACCGCGCCCGGTGCCGCACGCTGAGTTGCACCAGCAGATCCTCCGGAGCCACATGTGCCGCGAGTGCCTGGACCAGGTTCTCTCCCAACGGCAGCTCGATCCCGACGGTGGGCACGCGGGGTTGGACGCGCTCCACGTTCCCTACGAGGAGGTCCAACTGGTCGGGCCGCGCCAGGACCACCAGCCGGGCGCTCAACCGGCGGGCTACGTGCTTCACCACGCGCACCGCGTCGGCGAAGCCCGGCTCGCGCTCGGCCTGGGGCGGGGCGAGCAGGAGCACGCGGCGGGTGGTGTTCAGCGGGGCCGCCATCCGGCACATCAGCACCATCACCTCGGTCTCCGCCAGAAGCTGGTCCGAGACGCTCCCGAAGATGAAGCGCTGCGCCACCGCCGTCCCGTCCCAGCCCATCACGACGGTCGAGATGGAGGTCTCCTTGATGGCCCGCGTCAGCCCGTGAGCGACGTTGAGGTCCACGCGCGTCAGCGGCAGCACCGGCACGTCGGCGGCGGCGGCGTGGAGGACGGCGTGGCCGAGCATCTTCTCCCCCGCCGCGACCTCGGCCTGCACGTGCGGGCCGTCGCGCGCAATCGTGATGGGGTAGAGGGGCTGGGTCGAGGTGGGGGCGCGGATGAGCAGGGCGACGTCCACCATGCGCTCCGCCGTCTCCGGGTTCGCGAGGGGCACGAGGATGCGCTGGGACTGGCCCGCCTCCTCCCGAAGTGGGCCGGCTTCTTGCCGGGCCAGCCGGCGGCCGTATTTCTCCGCTAGCCACGGCCCGAGGAAGCACGTCACGAGGATCATGAGGATGGCCCCGTTGAGGACGTCGCTGCCGAAGAGGCCGATCTCGTAGCCGATGAGCACGGCCGCGAGCGTAGCCGCCGCCTGCGGCACCGTCAGCGCGAACACCACCCGCCGCTCGTCGCGGTCGAACCCGAACAGGAACCGCGTGCTCTCGGCCGCCAGCCACTTCGTCACCGTCACGGTCCCCACCATCGCCGCCGCCACGACGAGGGCGCCCGGCCCGGAGACGAACACCCGGATGTCGACCAGCATCCCCGTGGCGAGGAGAAAGAACGGGATGAACAGGGCGTTGCCGACGAAGTGGAGCCGGCTCATCAGCGCGCTGTTTTCCGGCACCAGCCGGTTCAGCCCGAGCCCGGCCAGGAACGCGCCGATGATGGCCTCTACGCCGGCGAGCTCGGCCAGCGTCGCCGTCGCGAAGACGGCGGCGATGGCGAAGAGGAACTCTCCCTCGCCGCCGACCGCGCCGATCCGGTAGAACCACCGCCCCAGCCTCGGCAGGCCCCACAGCGCCGCGACGACGAGCGCGCCGAGCAGCCCGAGAAGCCGGGCGATGAACCACACGTTCATCCCCTCCTCTACCGTCCCCGCGATGACGGCCAGCACGAGGAGCGCGAGGGTGTCGGTGAAGATCGTCGCCCCCACTGCCGTGGCCACGGCGAGGTGCTTGGCGATGCCGAGCCGACTCACAATGGGATACGCCAGCAGGGTGTGCGAGGCGAAGACGCTGCCGAGCAGGACCGCCGCGAACCAGTCGAACCCGAGCAGCGTCCGCGCCATCGCGGTCCCGACGGCCTGCGGCAGCGCAAACGTCATCAGACCTAGCAGGAGGCTGTGGCTCCGGTACCGCCGGAACTGCTCGAGGTCGAGCTCCAGCCCTGCCAGGAACATGATGTAGAGGAGCCCGACCGTCCCGAGTAGCACCATCGTCGGGTCGCGCGCCAGCAGGTCGAGGGCGTTGGGACCGATGGCGAGCCCGGCGACGAGGAGCCCGATCACGCTCGGAACCCGGAGCCGGCTACAGAGCACCGGCACGACGACCATGATCCCCATCACCAGCGCGAAGACCTGCACCGGGTTCGTGATCGGCAGCGCGAGGGAGAGCGGGTTCATCGATTAGCGAGAAAGGGCAGAGTGGCGACACGCACGCCGATATGTAGAGCCGGAGGAACCGCCCGGAGCGAACGACTGCTACACGTGGACGGCGCGGAGCACGAGGAGGGCGTGCGCGTCGAGCGCGGCGGGCTCGTCCGGCGCGAACACGGCCTGCGTCACTTCGTCGAAGGGCGGGACGGTCTCCCACAGCGTCGGGTCGCCAGCCTCGGCCGTGGGGAGGTGGACCGTCACGGGCTCGCCGTTCTTATTGAACAGGAGGAGGAACGTGTCGTCGCTCCGGTGCTCGCCACGCGCATTCACGCCCCGGATGCGGTCGCCGCGCAGGAGCATGCCGAAGGCCCGCAGCCCGCTCCGCGCCCAGTCCTCCAGCGACATCTCGCGGCCCTCAGGGTGCCACCAGAGCGCGTCGCGGACGCCCTGTTCGTCGGGCCGGCCGGTGAGGAAGTGGCGGCGGCGGAACGAGGCGTGCGCCCGCCGGAACGCCACCGTTTCCCGGACGAAGTCGAGGAACTCCTGCTCGCGCGCGTTCAGGTTCCAGTCGTAGTAGTTGACCTCGTTGTCCTGGCAATAGGCGTTGTTGTTGCCGCGCTGCGTGCGGCTGAGCTCGTCGCCGCCGAGGAGCATCGGGACGCCCTGCGCGAGGAAGAGGGTGCCGACGAGGGCGCGTTTCAGCCGCTCGCGGCAGGCGAGCACCTCAGGGTCGGCGCTCGGCCCCTCGACGCCGCAGTTCGTGGAGTGGTTGGGCTCGTGGCCGTCGCGGTTCTCCTCGCCGTTGGCCCAGTTGTGCTTGTGCTCGTACGAGACGAGGTCGTCGAGCGTGAACCCGTCGTGGGCCGTGACGAAGTTGATGGAGGCGAAGGGGCGGCGGCCGGAGCGCTCGTAGAGGTCCGAGGAGCCGGCCACACGCGTCGCGAAATCGCCCTTGAGGCCGGAATCGCCGCGCCAGAACTGGCGGACGACATCGCGGTAGCGCCCGTTCCACTCGGCCCACTGCCACGGAAACGAGCCGACCTGATAGCCCCCCGGCCCCACGTCCCACGGCTCGGCGATGAGCTTGACGCGGTTGAGCACGGGGTCCTGCTGGATGACCTGAAAGAAGGTGGCGAGCATGTCCACGTCGAACATCTCGCGCGCGAGGGCGGCGGCGAGGTCGAACCGGAAGCCGTCCACGTGCATCTCGGTCACCCAGTAGCGGAGGCTGTCCGTGATCATCTGGAGGACGTACGGGTTGCCCGCGTCGAGGGTGTTGCCGGTCCCCGTGTAGTCCATGAGGCGGCGGGGGTCCTCCGGGTTGGCCTTGTAGTAGCCGAGGTTGTCGATGCCGCGCCACGAGAGCGTGGGGCCGAACCGGCTGCCCTCGGCGGTGTGGTTGTAGACCACGTCGATGATGACTTCGAGCCCGGCGGCGTGGAGGGCGCGCACCATCATCTTGAACTCGCGCACCCCCGTGACGGCCCCCTCCGTGGAGTAGTCCGGCTCGGGGGCGAAGAAGTTGAGGGTGTTGTACCCCCAGTAGTTCGTGAGCCCCATCTGCACGAGGCGGCGATCGTGGAGCTTGGCGTGGACGGGCAGGAGCTGAACCGTCGTGACGCCGAGCCGCCGGAGGTGGTCGAGGATGGGGTCCGAGGCGAGGCCGAGGTAGGTGCCGCGGAACTCGGCCCGCACGTCGGGATGCCGCATCGAGATGCCCTTGACGTGGGTCTCGTAGATGATCGTGTTCTCCCACGGCACCTGCGGCAGCTGGTCGTCCCCCCACTCGAACCGGTCCTCGACGACGGCCCCGAGCGGGGCGAACGGCGCGCTGTCGCGCTCGTCGAAAGACAGGTCGTGATCCGGGTGGCCGAGCTGGTAGCCGAAGAGCGAATCGTCCCACCGGAGCGACCGGCCGATCCCTTTGGCGTAGGGGTCGAGGAGGACTTTGTACGGGTTGAAACGGAGCCCGTCTTTCGGGCGGTACGGCCCGTAGACGCGGTAGCCGTAGAGCTGGCCGGGCCGGATGCCGCGGAGGTAGCCGTGCCACACCGGCCCCGTCCGCTCGTGCAGCGCGACGACGGTGCTCGGCGCGGCGTCCTCCGGGCTGTCGAACAGGACGAGCTCTACCCGCTCCGCGTGCTCGCTGTAGAGGGTGAAGTTGACGCCGAGCCCGTCCCACGTCGCGCCGAGCGGGTAGGGCTTGCCGGGGAGCACGTGGGGGCGGCGGTCGAGGTCGATGGACGGGGGGTGCAGCGCGTAGGCAAGCGTTTCGTCGGGCGTCACGAGCAGGAGGTCGAGTCCACAGGAGCGCAAACAAAAAGTGCGAAGGAATGATACGCCGGACGATCTTCCAGTCCGGCACCGCCCCCGGATCCTTCCCCGGATCCTTTCGAGCATCGGCCGATTGAATAACAGACTGAAGAAAACGCCCCGCCCGCTCGCTCCCGCTCGATTCCGGCGTCCCCCTCCTCGCCTTCGCCCTGCACATGCCCGCTCTCCCCGAAGCCGCCGAAATCACCGAACGAGACGTCCTCCCCTGGCACCCCCCGTCCCCCGCCCCCGAGGCGTGGACCCGCGTCGTCCTCGCCACCCTCACCCCCCGCATCGACGGCGGCCGGTGGCCCATCCAGCGCGCGGTCGGTGAAGAGGTCGAGGTCGTGGCCGGGGTGATCGTGGACGGGCACGAGAAGCTGGCCGTCGAGCTCCAGTGGCGGCACGAGGATGAGGACGAGGTCCACACGGCCCCGATGCCGCTCCGCTACAACGACGAGTACGTCGCCGCCTTCCGCGTGGAGCGCCTCGGCCGGTACCGCTACCGCGTCCGCGCGTGGCTCGACGCCTTCGGGACGTGGCAGGACCAGTTTCGCCGCCGCGTCGAAGGCGACGTGCCGAAGGCAGAACTCGCAACCGAACTGCTCGACGGGGCCGCCCTCCTCCGCCGCACCGCTGAGTACGCCGACGCCGACGACCGGAAACGGCTCGACGCCTACGCGAAGAAGTTCGAGGCCGGCAAGACCAAAGCGGCCCTCGACGCCGCCGTCGTCGAACTCGCCCGCCGGTGCGACCCCGCCGAGGGGGCCGCCGAGAGCGAATGGCTCGGCGTCCGCGTCGATCCCGAGCTCGCCCGCTTCGGCGCGTGGTACGAACTCTTCCCCCGCTCCACCGCCGACCCCGGCCCCGACGGCGAACCGGTCCACGGCACGCTCGACGACGCGGCGGAGCGGCTCCCCCGGATCGCCGAGCTCGGGTTCGACATCGTCTACCTCCCGCCCGTCCACCCCATCGGTACCCAGTTCCGGAAAGGGAAGGACAACGCACCCACGGCGAAGCCCGGCGAGCCCGGCAGCCCGTGGGCCATCGGGAGCGCCGACGGCGGGCACAAGAGCGTCGCCCCCGAGCTCGGCGGGAGGGAGGCCTTCGAGCGCTTCGTCGCGCGGGCCGACACGCTCGGGCTGAAGGTCGCGCTCGACATCGCGTTCCAGACCTCGCCGGACCACCCGTACGTGAAGGAGCACCCTGCGTGGTTCCGCCACCGGCCCGACGGCACGATCCGCTACGCCGAGAACCCGCCCAAGAAGTACCAGGACGTCTATCCCCTCGACTTCGAGACGGAGGAGTGGCGCGCGCTCTGGGACGAGCTCAAGAGCGTGTTCGAGTTCTGGATCGAGCGGGGCGTCCGCATCTTCCGTGTGGACAACCCGCACACGAAGCCGTTCGCGTTCTGGGCGTGGTGCATCGGCGAGCTGCGCGAGACGCACCCGGACCTGATCTTTCTCGCCGAGGCCTTCGCCAAGCCGAGGACGATGCACGCCCTCGCCAAGCTCGGCTTCAACAACTCGTACACGTACTTCGCGTGGCGTAACACGAAGGCGGAGCTGGAGGAGTACGGGCGCGAGCTGTTCGAGACGGAGATCGGCGAATATTACCGGCCGAACTTCTGGCCGAACACGCCCGACATCCTCCCCGACTACCTCGCCCACGGAGGCCGGCCGGCCCACGTCGTCCGGCTCGTCCTCGCCGCCACGATGTCCTCGGCCTACGGGCTCTACGGGCCGCCGTTCGAGCACGTCGAGGCGAACCAGCACCCGAAGCGCGAGGAATACAGCGACAACGAGAAGTACGAAGTCCGCCACTGGACTTGGAACGACCCGACGAGCCTCCAGCCGCTCATCGCCCGCGTCAACCGGGTCCGCCGCGAGAACCGCGCGCTCCAGTTCATGCGCAACCTCCGGTTCGTCCCGACCGACAACCCGCACCTCCTCGCGTACTACAAAGAGGCCCCGCCCGAGCCCGGCCCTGCCACCGACGCCCCGCCGAACCTCATCCTCTGCGTCGTCAACCTCGACCCGTATCACGCGCAGTCCGGCTGGGTGACGCTCCCGCTCCACGAGTGGGGGATGGACGCGCACCGGCCCTTCGAAGTCCACGACCTCCTCGGCGGCGAGCGCTTCACGTGGCACGGCACCGGCAACTACGTTGAGCTCCAGCCGCATACGCTCCCGGCGCACCTCTTCCGCATCGAGCGCCGTGCCCGCACCGAGCACGACTTCGAAGTCCGCGCCTGACGATTGTCATGGGGTGATTGAGTGATTCGCTGATTGAACGGCACAGATCGTAGAATCACCCACTCGGCGAATCAGCCAATCAGCCAATAGCCAGCCCCTCATGCCGACCAACCTCCGGACAGAGCCGCTCGGGCCGAACGCCGTCCGCCGCGCGCTCCCCGTGCTGCGCGTCCCGGAAGGGCAGGAGCCCCTGCTCGACGCCCTCGCCGCCGACGGTGAGATGGAGCTGCTCGAAGCCCTCCTGCCCGACTACGTCCGCGCCCAGCGCTGGTTCGGCGCGAAGGCCGAGGGCGACGTGCGCGTCGATATCGCCGACGCCGTGCGCATCCAGGCGTCGGCGCGCCCGGTCTACCTCTCGCTCCTCCGCATCGACGTCGCCGGCCGCACCGATGCCTACCTCCTCCCCCTCGCCACGGTGGCGGGCGACGAGGCCGAGCGGCTGCTCGCGGAGCGCCCCGCAGCCGCCGTAGTGTGGGTAGACGGGCCGGACGGACGGGTGCTCCTCTGCGACGCGACGGCGCTCGCGGACTTCTGGACAACGCTCTTCGACTGGTGGCAGCGGGGCGACACGGGCCGCTCGTTACGCGGCGTCTACGCGGGCGAGATGACTGCCGCGCTCGACGGCGCGCGCGCCTCGGCGGCCCACGCCCTATCCGGCGAGCAGAGCAACTCCGCCGCCCTCGTCGACACCGACAACGGTCGTCGTCTCTTCGTCAAGCTGTACCGTCGGCTAGAGCCGGGCGTCCATCCCGAGGTGGAGCTCCTCGGCCACCTCACCCGCTCGGGCTTCCGGTTCGTCCCCCGCCTCCTCGGCACGGCCACGGTCACGTTGCGGTGCGGCGAGGGGGTGTGCGCGCTGGGCGTCGTGCAGGAGGCAATCCCCGTTGAGAGCGACGGGTGGGCCTACGCGGTCGAGAAGGTAGAGAAGTTCTACGACCGCGTCCGGGGCCTCCCGCTTCCGAGTCCGAACGCGCCCGTGGATCCCGAGACGGGCCTGCCGGTGTGGCTCGAAGACGCCGCCCCCGAGATCGTCGAGCTCGCCCGCACACTCGGCGCCCGCACGGCGGAGATGCACCTCGCCCTCGCCGGAGCCGAAGCGCCCGAGCTCCGCCCGCAGGAGGGCAGCCCGGACGACACCGCCCTCCTCGTCGAGCGGATCCAGCGCGAGGCCGTCCGGACGCGCGCGATGCTGGACGCGCACGCCGGGCGAGCCGGGGGCCTCCCCTCGCATGCCGATTGGAACCGCGCCCGCGCCGGCCTCAACGCCCTCCGCGAGAGCGACGTCACCCGTCAGAAAATCCGCATCCACGGCGACTACCACCTCGGCCAGACCGTCTTCTCCGGCGGCGAGTTCTACCTCCTCGACTTCGAGGGCGAGCCGACCCGATCCGTCGAGGAACGGCGCCGGCACGACTACGCCCTGCGCGACGTGGCGGGCATGCTGCGCTCGCTCGCCTACGCCACCTACACGCCCCTCGCCGACAGCCTGTCCCGCTCCGGCGGGGATCCCCACGGCACGCTCGAACCGTGGGCGGAGCAGCTCGTCCACTGGTCCGATCTCACCTTCGTGGATGCCTACCTCCGCACGGCGGAAGGTGCGGGCTTCCTCCTCCCACGCGGCATCCGCCGGTCCTTCCTCTGGGCCTACCTCCTCGACAAGGCCCTCTACGAAGTCCGCTACGAGCTGAACCACCGCCCCGACTGGACGCGGATCCCGCTCCACAGCCTCCGCCGCCTGCTCCGCGAGCCTGCCTTTTTAAAGCCGACCCGCTGACCCTCACCCGCATCTCTCATGCCCCAGCTCGATACCCAGACCGTCCAGCACTGGCAAAGCGGCCAGTTCACCGACAGCTACACCCACCTCGGCGCGCACCCGGACGAGCGGGGCACGTGGTTCAGCGTCTGGGCACCCAACGCCGATGCCGTCTCCGTCGTCGGTGGGTTCAACGGATGGGACCCCGAGGAGCACCCGCTCGAACGGGTGGGCGGCGGCCTCTGGAGCGGGTTCGCGGAGGGCGTCGGGGCCGGGCAGCCCTACAAGTACAAGCTCCAGCGGCGCGGCGGCCGGTTCGACAAGACCGACCCCTACGCCTTCCGTATGGAGCCGCCGGCCGAGGGCGGGAGCAAGGTCGCCGGCCTCGCCAGCGTCGTCACCGACCTGTCGTACGACTGGGACGACGCCGAGTGGATGGCACGCCGTAAAGGGCCGGGGTCGCTCACCGAGCCCGTCTCCATCTACGAGGTCCACCTCGGCTCGTGGCAGCACAAGGGCCACGGCGAGAGCCTCGGCTACCGCGAAATCGCCGAGCCCCTCGCCGACCACGTGCTCAGCCTCGGCTTCACCCACGTCGAGTTCCTCCCCCTCACCGAGCACCCGTACTACGGTTCGTGGGGCTACCAGACGCTCGGCTACTTCGCGCCGACGTTCCGGCACGGCTCACCGCAGGACCTCATGTACCTCGTCGACACGCTCCACCAGCGCGGCATCGGCGTGATCCTCGACTGGGTGCCGGCCCACTTCGCCACCGACCCGCAGGGCCTCACCTTCTTCGACGGCACACCGCTCTTCGAGCACGACGACGCGCGGATGCGGAGTCACCCCGACTGGGGCACGTACGTCTTCGACCTCGGCAAGCCCGGCGTCCAGAACTTCCTCCTCTCCTCCGCCCGCTTCTGGCTCGACCGCTACCACCTCGACGGCATCCGCGTCGACGCCGTGGCGAGCATGCTCTACCGCGACTACAGCCGGACGCTGTGGACGCCGAACGTCTACGGCGGGCGGGAGAACCTCGAAGCCATCGCGTTCCTGCAGCGGCTCAACACCGAGGTCTACGCCCACCACCCGACCGTCCTCATGATGGCCGAGGAGAGCACGGCCTGGCCCGGCGTGACGCGGCCGGCCTCCGTCGGCGGGCTCGGCTTCCTCTACAAATGGAACATGGGCTGGATGCACGACACGCTCGCGTTCATGAGCGAGGACCCGATCAACCGGAAGTACTACCACCACGACCTCACCTTCCCGCTCCACTACGCCTTCTCCGAGCACTTCACGCTCCCGCTCTCGCACGACGAGGTCGTCCACGGCAAGGGCTCGCTCTGGAATAAGATGCCGGGCGACGACTGGCAGAAGGCGGCCAACCTCCGCCTGCTCTACGGCCACATGATCGGGCACCCCGGTAAGAAGCTCCTCTTCATGGGGAGCGAGTTCGGCCAGCCCCGCGAGTGGAATCACGACCGCGCGCTCGACTGGCGCCTCCTCGACCAAGGCCTCCACGGCGGCCTCGCGCGCTGGACCGCCGACGTCTTCGGGCTCTACCGCGACCACCCCGCTCTCCACGACGATTCGCCCGACGGCTTCGAGTGGATCGATTTTAGCGACCGCGACGACAGCGTGGTCAGCTACCTCCGCAAGGGCGATGGGAAAACGCTCGTGTTCGTGCTCAACGCCACGCCCGTCGTGCGGCGGAATTACCGGATCGGGGTCCCCGAGCACGGCGTATGGCGCGAGCGGCTCAACTCCGACGCCGAGGTCTACGGCGGCAGCGGAGTCGGCAACTTCGGCGAGGTGGAGACGACGCCGGTGCCGTACCACGGGCGCCCGGCCTCGCTCGTGCTCACGCTCCCCCCGCTCGGCGTCCTCGTCCTCGAACGCGACGGTGCGACGGCGTAGCGCGACCCCTCTAATTTCCGGTAGGGAAAGGATCAAGGCGGCCAGCGAAACGCGATGGCACGGACTTCAGCGGATGACGGACAGCGAGACGGGGGCTGGACCCTTCGGAAGAAGGTCCTGCTCGGCTACGGGATCGTGCTTCTCCTGGCCGGGGTCGCCTTCGGCTGGGCTCTCGTCAACCTCCTCCGCCTTGGCGACGCCAGCGGTGCCATCCTCAGCGAGAACTACCGGAGCATCATCGCAGCCGACTACATGATCGACGCGCTGGAGCGGCAGGACAGCGGTGTCCTCCTCTACATCCTCGGCTTCGAGGACGAGGGCGTACGGCAATTCCGTGAGAACCAGAGCGAGTTCTCGCAGTGGCTCGCCCGTGCGGAGGACAATGTCACGATCCCCGGAGAGGCCGTAGTCCTCCGGTCGATCGACTCCTCGTACACCGAGTACCTCGTCGCCTTCACCCGGTCGTTGCGGGGGAACGGTGCCGACGGCCCGCTCCGGATGCGCTACCACGAGGAGCTCCTCCCCTCGTTCCGCGCCGTACGGGAGTCGGTGAGCGCGCTCCGCCTCCTGAAAGAGGAGACCATGGCGGCGGCGAGCGACCGGGCCGGACGCGTGGCCCGGACGGCCACATGGTCGGTGACGTTTGTAGGGGTCCTTACCCTCCTCTTTGGCCTCGCCTTCAGCCTCGTGCTCACGAACCGCCTCGTGCGCCCCATCCGCCGGATGCGTGAGGCGGCCGAGCATATCGCCGCGGGCGACTACGACGTGGACGTGCCGGCTGACTCGTCAGATGAGCTCGGCCTCCTCGCTGCTCAGTTCAACGAGATGACCGATCGCCTACGCGCCTATCGCGACCTCAACGTCGAGCGGATCGTGGCGGAGCAGCGCAAGGGCGAGGCCATCATCGAGAGCATCCACGACGGCCTCGTCATCGTGGGGGCCGACCTCGTCATCCAGGGTATGAACCCGGCAGCCGCCGAGGGCACGTCGTCCCGTAAACGACGGTTTGGTACGGTGCCGGCGAGGAGAGAGTATCGGCTACCTCGGCATCTTCGGGGTGCCAGCCTTGCCGTGGGGAAGAGTTACTAGGTCCTGGTGACATAAGAGTTACGCCGTGGGCCCCCGCCCCCCTCGGGGGGCTGGCGCGCAGCGACTGGGGGGGTCTCCGGGGCTCGGCCCACCCCCTCCGCCCCCTATGGGGGCACCTCCCCGAGGGGCTACGGTGTATACACATCGCCATGAGCCAGCGTCCACCCCTCGAAGAGCGCTCGGAAGCGGGTCAGA
>JBBSMX010000064.1:0-22589 GCA_038232935.1 Rhodothermales bacterium
CCGTCTTCCAACTCTTCGACGGGGTGCAGGCCACGGCGTCGGGGGCGCTCCGTGGGATCAAAGACACGCGGGCACCGATGATCGTCGGGGCCGTGGCGTACTGGGGGATCGGGATGACGACGGCCGTCGCGCTCGGCTTCGAGGCCGACCTCGGCGCGCGCGGCGTGTGGTGGGGGCTGACGAGCGGGCTCGGCGCGGCCGCGCTCGGGCTGACGCTGTGGTTTCGCTAGCGGATGCGGCAGGACATCGTCGTGCCGGAGCAGGAGCCGGTGGCGTAAGGCGCAGCGTGACGATGACGTAGTCCTTACGTTATGGCTGTCATCCCCCTAGGTGCTTCGCATGCACGTCTTCCATCGCCCGGCCCTATTCCTCTTCTTCGCCCTTCTCTTCGCCGTGCCCGTACAGGCACAGGTCCCGCTCGTGGCGAACGCCCCCACGCTCGGCGCTGATTTCTTCCGCTCCGGCGGGGCCGAGCCGGACACGACGGAGCCGTGGCGGTACTTCCCGCTCGCGGTGGGGAACGCGTGGGAGTACTACAACTACTTCTCCGGTGAGCGGCGGCGCGTCGATGTCTACGGCACCGAGACCCACAACGGCCGGGTGTATTACTCCACCGTCTCTATCGTCTACGACGGGGAGGGTAGGTCTCGGACCACGAATCCCGGCCGCGCGCTCCGCTACGACACGACGGCGGCGGCCGTGTGGTTCTACGTCCCCGAGACCAGCGGCGAGTTCCCCCCCTTCGAAGCATCGTGCCCGCTCGACGCACCGTTCGGGGGTGAAGTGAACTGCTTCCTTGAGGAGGGGCCGTGGGCAGTAGGTGGGGGCTACGACGGTCTGCTCGTGTTCGGGGAGCCGTTCCCCGGCACGGGCGAGGACACCGTGCGCACGGCGGCGAAGACGTACGTCTATGACACCAACCCTGGGATCTACTACGACCTGAGGTACGCCGCCGACTTCGGGCTGGTCTACTACGACGACGAGTACGTCCGCGAGGGGATCTACACGTGCGGGTGGACGGGGTGGAGCACGGGGTGTCCGTCCTCCCCCCGTTCGTCGTGAGCGCAGAGGACGGAGCGCCCGAGGCCGACGCAGGCCCCACCTTGGAGGTGTGGCCGAACCCGGCGCGAGGGCGGGCGAGCATCGAGCTTCGCTTGGCGGAGCCGGAATCAGTCGCGGTCGAAGTGGTGGACGTGCTCGGGCGGGTGGTGTACCGGAGCGCACGCAGCGCCTACGGATCCGGCGAGCACACGATGCCCCTCAACGTGGCCGGGCTCGGGAGCGGGGTGTACGTCGTGCGCGTGGTGCTCGCGTCCGGCAGCGGTGGCGTCCGGGTGCTCACACAGAAGGTGACGCTCGTCGAGTAGTCGCTTCATGCCTCGGTCACTTTGGGAGCTTTGGCTGAGAGCGGTCTTTCACTATATTTTGAAACCTGGATCAGGCTTCCCGGCTCACGTCTGCACTCGGCCCTTCACGCCCGCTTGGAAAGGCTTTTCTAAGTATCTTCAATGCCGGTCCAGGCCTGCCCTTCTACCTTCGTTGCTGCCGGCTCACCCTCCCCTCCTCCGGCCTCCGAAGCTCACCCGAAGCATCGCGTCTGATGGCTCAACTCTTCCCCCGCAAGGCAAACACGTTCCCGGCCCTCACGCTCTTCGGAGCGCTCGGCGGTGGCCTTCTCCTGATCGCGTTCGTGTGGTACTACTTCTCTCCGAAGTTCTACGAGGTCGGCTATCAGCCCACGCAGCCCGTGCCGTACAGCCACGCGCTGCACGCCGGCCAGCTCGGGATGGACTGCCGGTACTGCCACAGCCACGTCGAGCAGTCTCCCTACGCCAACATCCCATCGACGCAGACGTGCATGAACTGCCACGGGCAGATCAAGTCGGAGTCGCTCGCGCTCCTGCCGGTGCGCGAGAGCTGGGCCACGGGCGAGCCCATCGAGTGGGTGCAGGTGAACCACCTCCCGGACTACGCCCACTTCCCGCACGCCAACCACGTCGCCGTGGGGATCGGGTGTGAGAGCTGTCACGGGCGGATCGACCAGATGCCCGTCGTCTACCAGGTCGGCCCGATGTCGATGGGCTGGTGCCTCGAGTGCCACCGCAACCCCGAGGAATCCCTCCGCGACCCCGAACTCGTCACGCGGATGGGCTACAACGACGAGGTCCGCGAGACCGACGAGTCGTACCGCGCCTACCTCGCGGCCAACCGCGCGCGCATCGCGGCCGAAGGCATCAACCCGCCGGAGAACTGCTCCGCCTGCCACTATTGAGTTGTGCGTTTTGGGTTGCGGGTCCACAGACCCGTAGCCCCCAACCCGGCACCTCGAACCATCACCCATGATCGAACTCGACATTCTCTCCCCGTCCGACGTCGCCGCCGACGGCCAGCCGACCTTCTGGCGGAGCCGGTCCGACCTCCGCAACGCCGCCGGCCATCAGGCGATCTTAAAGAACGAATTCCACCCCGGCGCCACGGACCGTTCCGAGCTCGACGGCGACCCCGGCCCGTCGCGCCGGTCGTTCATGAAGATCATGGGCGCGTCGATGGCCCTTGCGGGCGTCGGGCTCAGCGGGTGCCGCCGCCCGGTGGAGAACGTGCTCCCGTACGCGCGCAAGCCCGAGGAGATCGTCCCCGGCATCCCCAACTTCTACGCCACGGCGATGCCGATGGGGGGCTACGTGCAGGGCCTGCTCGTCGAGAGCCACGAGGGGCGGCCGACGAAGATTGAGGGCAACCCCGAGCACCCCATCAACCGGGGCGCGACGGATGTCTTCGCCCAGGCGTCGATCCTCAACCTCTACGACCCCGACCGCTCCCGCCGGATGCGCCGCCGCGAAGGCGGCGAGGTAAACTGGAACGACTTCATCACCCTGGCGCGCACGCTGCGCGGCCGGCGCCTCGTCGTCCTCGCCGAGCCGACCTCGTCGCCAACCGTCCTCCGCCTCCGCGACCAGCTCCTCGCGGCGAACCCGAACGCCCGCTGGATCACGTACCGGGGGGCCGGCGAGGACACCGTCTCCCTCGGTGTGCAGGAGGCCGCGGGTCGCCCGCTCCGCCCGCTCTACCGCTTCTCGCAGGCCCAGACTATCGTCTCCTTCGACGCCGACTTTCTCTCGGGCGAGAACGCGGTGATGAACGCGCGCGAGTACGCCGAGAGCCGCCGCGTCCTCGAACCGACGGACACGATGAGCCGCCTCTACGTGATCGAGAGTGCCTACACGCCGACCGGCGGCATGGCCGATCACCGCGTGCCGATGAAGGCCGGCTCGATCCCGTTCTTCGCCGCCGCCGTCGCCGCTGGGCTCGGGGTCGGCGAGGCCGGGGCCGCGGGCCAGCTCATGGCTGCCCATCCCGTCGTGCAGGCGATTGTCGAAGACGCGCAGGCCGGCACGACGGTATTCGTCGCCGGGCCGACGCAGCCACCGGCGGTGCAGGCCCTCTGCGCCCGCCTCAACGCGCAGGTCGGCGGCGGGGCCGTGCAATACCTCGACACCGGGGCCGAGGCGGCCGTGCCGCAGGGCCTCGCCCTCCAGCAGCTTGCTCGTGAGCTAGGCACCGGGGCCGTCGACGCCCTCGTGATGATCGGCGTCAACCCGGTGTACGACGCGCCGCCCGCCCTCCGCTTCGCCGAGGCGCTCGAACGCACGCCCCTTTCGATCCACCTCGGCCCGCACCTCGACGAGACGGCGCGGCTCGCCACGTGGCACATCCCGCGCGCGCACTACCTCGAGCAGTGGGGCGACGGCCGCGCCTACGACGGCACGTACTCCGTCATCCAGCCGGTCATCGCGCCGCTCTACGAGGACGCCCATTCCGAGATCGAGCTGCTGAGCACGCTTGCCACCGGCGAGGTCACGGCGGGCTACGACCTCGTCCGCGAGACGATCCGCGAGCAGGGTCTCCTCAGCGGCAGCTTCGAGGACGCGTGGCGGACGCTGCTCCACAACGGCTTCCTCCCGAACACGCAGTACGCCACCGTCGCCGGTGGCGCGGGCGGTGCGACGGGCTCCCTCGCCCGCCTGCTAGTCCCGGTCGAGGGCGCGCTCGAAGTCGTCGTCCGGCCGGACCCGAAGATGCACGACGGGTTCTTCTCGAACAACGCGTGGATGCAGGAACTGCCGGACCCGGTCACGAAGGTGACGTGGGACGCCGTTGCGCAGATGAGCGCGGCCACGGCCGCCCGGCTCGACATCGACACGGTCGAAGGGTCCTTCGAAGGCGGTCCCGTCGAGGCGGGCAACGTCTACACCAGCGTCGTCGCGATCTCCGTCGGCGGCCAGACGGTGGAGCTGCCTGTGTGGATCCAGCCGGGCCACCCCGACGACTCGGTCACGGTCACGATGGGTTTCGGGCGCGAGCTGGAGACCGAGCGGCTCATCGAGGACCGGGGCCTGCTCGCGCGCCTCTTCGACAAAGACGCCGACGTGTACCGGCCCGGCCCCGTCGCCAACGGCATCGGCGCGAAGGGGAACGCGGCGTTGCTTCGGGGCGCGGACGGCTCCGCCGTGATCCCGGCGGCCGAGATCGCCGTCGTTAGCGACGGCTACCTGGTCGCCACGACGCAGGACCACGGCTCGATGGAGGGCCGCCCCATCGTGCGGATGGCGACGCTCGACGAGTACCGCGCCGATGAGGACTTCGCCCGCGACGCCGTCGAGCCTATCGACGACGTGCCGTGGCAGGCGTACCCCCCGATCTGGGGCGAGGAGAACACCCCGCCCGCCGACCCCCGCTTCGGCGAGGCCATGTACTCGGACCAGCAGTGGGGCATGACGATTGACCTCAACGCGTGCAGCGGTTGCAACGCATGCGTCGTCGCCTGCCAGAGCGAAAACAACATCATGGTCGTCGGCAAGGACCAGGTCAGCCGGGGCCGCGAGATGCACTGGCTCCGGATGGATCGCTACTACGTCAGCGAGCGGACGGACGACCCGTTCGAGACCGAAGGCGTCGGGGAGTTCGGCCACTCGCCGATGATGGTGATGCAGCCGATGATGTGCCAGCACTGCGAGTACGCGCCGTGCGAGAGCGTCTGTCCGGTGGCGGCGACGAGCCACTCGCCGGACGGGCTCAATGAGATGACGTACAACCGCTGCATCGGCACCCGCTACTGCTCCAACAACTGCCCCTACAAGGTCCGCCGGTTCAACTTCTACAACTGGACGAAGACGCTGCCGCTGACGACCCAGATGGCGATGAACCCCGACGTGACCGTCCGCTTCCGCGGGGTGATGGAGAAGTGCACGTTCTGCGTCCAGCGCATCCGCGGCGCGCAGCACGTCGCCCACATCGAGAATCGGGGGATGAGCGACGGCGAGGTGCAGACGGCCTGCCAGCAGACGTGCCCCACGAACGCCATCGTCTTCGGCGACATCTCGGACCCGGACTCCCGCGTCTCGCAGCTCAAGCGCAACAGCCGCCGCTACGAACTACTCGAAGAGCTGCTCACGAAGCCGCGCCTGAGCTACCTCGCTCGGCTGCGGAATCCTAACCCGCGCCTCGAAGCGCCCCGCCGGAAGCCCGAGACGGTCCAGCCCGTCCCGACGCACGACCTCGACGAAGCGTAACCCAATCCACCGTAGGGGCAGCTGATCTGCTCCTACAGCGACCCCAACGCTGTGGCTACGACCGCAACGACCCACGCAGGACGCCACGACAGCCCGACCCATGCCAGTGGGGAGCACGTACTCCTGGCGGACGAGGAGCTCATCAAAGGCAACCTCTCGTTCCACGACATCACGGAGCTGGTCTCGTACCACTCCGAGAAGAAGACGCCGCTCGGGTGGTACCTCGCCTTCAGCGCGGCGCTCCTCGGCCTGATGACGCTCGGGCTCGCCCTCGCCTACCAGGTCTGGAATGGCGTCGGCGTCTGGGGCAACAACATCCCCGTGGGCTGGGGCTGGCCGATTGTCAACTTCGTGTGGTGGGTCGGTATCGGCCACGCCGGCACGCTCATCTCGGCCATCCTCTTCCTGTTCCGGCAGCGCTGGCGGACCTCGATCAACCGCGCGGCCGAGGCGATGACGCTCTTCGCCGTCGCCTGCGCTCTCATCTTCCCGACGTTCCACGTCGGCCGCGTGTGGGTGATCTACTACACGCTGCCGATCCCGAACCAGATGCTGATGTGGCCGCAGTTCAAGAGCCCGCTGCTCTGGGACGTGTTTGCCGTCTCGATCTACGGGACGGTTTCCCTCCTGTTCTGGTACGTCGGCCTGCTGCCGGACCTCGGGACGCTGCGTGACCGCGCCGTGGCGCAGGGGCGGACGCTGCGGGCGAAGATCATGGGCTTCTTCTCGCTCGGCTGGACCGGATCGAACCGGCACTGGCGGCACTACGAGAAGGCGTACCTCATCCTCGCCGGCCTCGCCACGCCGCTCGTGCTCTCGGTCCACTCCGTCGTGTCGTTCGACTTCGCCGTCTCCATCGTGCCGGGCTGGCACACGACGATCTTCCCGCCCTACTTCGTCGCCGGGGCCATCTTCTCCGGCTTCGCGATGGTGCAGACGCTGATGATCGTGGCGCGGAAGGTCTACAACCTGGAGAACATCATCACGCTCGACCACCTCGAGAAGATGAACGTGATCATCCTCGTCACGGGTACCATCGTCGGGTTCGCCTACATCACGGAGTTCTTCATCGCGTGGTACTCCGGGGTGACGTACGAGCAGTTCGCTTTCCAGAACCGCGCCTTCGGGCCGTACGCGTGGGCCTACTGGATCATGATGAGCTGCAACCTCATCTTCCCCCAGCTCTTCTGGCTCAAGAAGATGCGCCGGTCGATTGCCGTGATGTTCGTCATCTCGATCACGACGAACATCGGGATGTGGTTCGAGCGCTTCGTGATCGTGACCTCGAGCCTCCACCGCGACTACCTGCCCTCGAGCTGGGACTACTTCTCGCCGACGCTCTTCGACGTGCTGACCTACATCGGCTCGTTCGGGCTGTTCTTCACGCTCTTCCTCCTGTTCCTCCGCTTCGTCCCGATGGTGGCGATCGCGGAGGTGAAGGGGGTGACCCCGCAAGCCGACCCCCACTTCTACCACACCCACGGCGACGGCCATGGGCACCGCGCCGCTGGGGACACCCCGGTGGCCGTGCCGCAGGTCGCCTACCGCACCGCCGCTTCCGAGCAGGACAACGAGGTCTGACGAGTGAGGCGTGAGGCGTGAGATCGGAGAGCACGGTCGTGCTTGAACTCACCCATCACGCCTCACGCATCACGCAATCCTATGGCGCTCCCCGCTTTCATCGACAACGCCCTCCGCTCCCGCGCCGACAAGAATGTCGGCCTGCTGGCGGAGTTCTCGAACCCCGGCGACCTCTACGAGGCCGTCGAGGAGGTCCGCCGCGCGGGCTACACGCAGATCGACACGTTCTCGCCGTTCCCGATTCACGGGATGGACCACGCGATGGGGCTGCGCCCGTCGAAGCTCGGCTACATCGTGATCGTGGCCGGGCTGACCGGCTGCTTCCTCGCCTTCCTGATGCAGTGGTGGATGGGCGCGGTGGACTATCCGATCGCCATCAGCGGCAAGCCGTTCTTCGCCGTGGAGCCGAGCGTGCCGATTGCGTTCGAGCTGACGGTGCTGTTCGCAGCGCTCGGGTCCGTCGGGGGCATGCTCGCGCTCAACAGCCTGCCGAAGCCGTACAACCCGCTCTTCTACTCGGAGCGTTTCCAGCGCGCCACCGATGACGGCTTCTTCCTTCAGATCGCGGCGAACGACCAGAAGTTCGACCGGGCCGGAGCGGTCGGGATGCTCCGCGATCTCGGCGCGCTCGGCGTCGAGTACGTGGACCACGACGGCGCGTACGACCTCGGTGACGACGGGGAGATCGTGACGCCCACGCCCGCCGTGCCTCCGCCGCCGCCCACCACTCCCGCGATTTGAAGCGCTCGCCTCGACGACGTCCTCCTGCTTGTTTTCAACGTGAGATGATGAGACAGACCCTCCTCCTAGCCCTCGTGATCGGCCTCGTCGGTTGCCGCGGCATGCACTCGGAAAGCCCGCCGATCCACCCGAACCTCAACATGGACTTCCAGGAGTCCTTCGAGCCGCAGGAGGCGAACCCCTTCTTCGCCGACGACGCGGCGATGCGGCCTCCCGTCCCCGGCACCGTCAAGCGGACCGGGCTGCGGACGACGGAGAACGCGCCGTTCTTCCTCGGCCGCACTGCCACGGGCGGGTATGTGCCGACCATCCCGATGGAGGTGACGCCGGCCGTGCTGGCGCGCGGGCAGCAGCGCTTCAATATCTATTGCACGCCGTGCCATGGCTACGCGGGCGACGGGAAGGGGATCATCATGGTCGGCAACGGCGGGCAAGGCTACGGGTACGTCCCGGCCCCGAGCTACCACACCGATGCGCTCCGCGCCCGGGAGGACGGCTACTTCTTCGACGTCATCACGAACGGCGTCCGGAGCATGCCCTCCTACGCCCACCAGATCTCCGTCCCGGACCGCTGGGCCATCGTGAGCTACATCCGTGCCCTCCAGCGCTCGCAGAACGCCGGGGCCGGCGACGTGCCCGAGCCGATCCGGGACCAGCTCGAAACGTACAACCCGAACGTCAACGTCCAGTAACGCCACCGTCGCGTAGGGGCGCAGCGCGCTGCGCCCCTACGGATGCCTCAACGCTTTCAGCATGAGCTTCTTTTCCCGCATCATCGATCCGGTTGACGCCGACCGCGAGCGCGTCGCGCGGAAGTACCAGTTCACGGCGGACTCGCGCGCGTGGCTCGTCCCGCTCGCCATCGGCGCGGCGCTCCTGCTCGGGCTCGCCGGATGCAGCCTCTTCGGGGAGGAAGACTTCGACGGCCTCGCCCCCGGCACCTTCCGCATGGAGGCCGAGGGAGAGACTATCGAGGGAACCGCGACCTTCTATCCCAATATTGACCAGGGATTTTCTGAAGCACAGATCATTTTAGAAACGTCTGGGGGGAGCAGTCTAGGCTTTGGTAGCGACCAATTCCTGACGGCGGAGGTAGGGGACGCTGTTACGCCACGAGCTAATTACAGACCTTCAAACGGGGGGCATTATCTCCGTGACGAGGGCACAGTGCGGATCACCTACGCTGACAGCACTCGGATCGAGGGCACCTTCCGCTTCCGTATGCTCGACCGCGGCGGCCCCCTCGCCGTGCGTGAGATCACCGTCGAGGGCGGGTTCAACGCCCCCGTCGAGGAGTAGATAGCCGTCGCGTCGATTAATCTCATCACCACTACAAGCCACCACCACAATCAAGTCTCTTTTGATGCTCCGCTTTTTCTGCGCTCTGATTCTTTTCGCCACGTTCTTCTCTGCTTCTGCCTCGGCGCAGGGCCTCCCAACGGAGACCGTGCGTGAGGTCCACGAAGAGGCTTTCTCGTGGCTCGACCTCACGGAGACCACGACAGGTATTCTCGCCAACCGGAATGCTTACCTCATCGACTATTCGCCCTATGACGGGAGCACAGGGGTGCCCGCGCTCACGGGATCGGCCTGGGAAGTGACCTACCTCCAACTCCGCCACG
Source organism: Rhodothermales bacterium (assembly GCA_038232935.1). GTDB lineage: Bacteria > Bacteroidota > Rhodothermia > Rhodothermales > JANQRZ01 > JBBSMX01. The sequence continues at coordinate 9,515 of JBBSMX010000064.1, forward strand.
CGGTGGTCGGTGTCTCTACGCTCCCGACGCCGGAGGAGATCGAGGCAGCGGCGGAGAATCACTTCGCGGCCGGGCGGGTGCCGCTCGCGCTCGTCTGGCACCGCTATGACTACATCGATTCGACGGCGTTCGCGGATGACCGATTGGCTGTTCAGCAGGAGCACTACATCCGGCCCGTCGCCGCCGAATCGAAGGGGGTAGCACCCCAATATGTGAACCCGGTGTCGCCTTACTTAACGCGAACGCTTTTCGCGTCCGCCGCGTTGACTGACGATCTCGGCGGACGGACGCGCGTTGGCCCGACGGCTACGTTCATACTCGACGGCGACCTCGTCGTGGTCGAGCCGGGGCGGACACTCTCACAGGTGGAGGTGGACTTCGACAACGGACAGGGTTACCGTGCCGTGAGTGTAGACGCACCCATCACCATTTCCTACTCCTCTTCCGGCGAAAAGACCGCAACGCTGCGGGCGCAGGTAGACGGGAGCACCTACTACAGCCGCTTCACTCTCTACGCCGAGACTGATCTGGCACGGGGCGGCGAGTCGCCGGATGTGCTCTCCCCGTGGCTCACATCAAGTCGGACCTATTGCGCGAGCGGAGCCGGCGATGGGGGTGGGGTCAATGACGAATACAACGGATGCCAAGCCGCCCAGTATCAGTACGCCGTCTACTACGGGCAGGGCAACACCCAGCTCACCAAGCCGATCCTCTTCCTCGACGGTTTCGATCTCAATGAAAGGCGACGCGTGCAGGATATCTACGATGAGTTTCTGGACCCGCAGGGTGAGCCTGCTCCAACCCTCGCCGACATCCTTAGGGGGCAAGGCTACGACCTCGTGATCGTGGACTGGCAGCGCTCGCAGGACTTCATCCAGCGCAACGCCTACGCCGCGACCGACGTCCTCGAGTGGGTCAACAGCCAACTCCCGCCGGGCAACGAGATCGCTGCCGTGATCGGTTCCAGCATGGGCGGCCTCGTCGGTCGCTACGCCCTCCTCTACATGGAGGATCAGGGGTTGGACCACAACACGAAGCTGTTCGTCTCCTACGACAGTCCCCAGCAGGGGGCCAACATCCCTATTGGATTCCAGTGGCTCATCCGAGACTGGAAATGGTATTCCCCGCAGGCAGACGATTTCTGGAAAGTCATCACGTCGCCCTCGGCGCGCCAAATGCTTTTCTATAATACACAACATGAGAAGAGCGATCCGTTCCGTGGAGCGCTCTATGATGACTTCGTAGCGATGGGAGACGGGGACGAAGGATACCCCTCAGACGACATCCGACTCGTGGCCGTCGCTAACGGGAGCGGCTCAGGGCTTCTCCAATTCAAAGCTGTAGGCTCCAGCACCGCGCGACTCCAGCCGGGAAACAAATTGCTCAAGCAGGAGACGAAGATTTTCATCATCGTCGGGGTCAAAAGTATAGTCGACACGTGGGCAGCTCCTGAGAGGACGCTAGGACAGCGGCTCGTTTACCGACGCGCGGATAAATTATGCCTACCGTGGCCGGTTGGCTGTAACATCCCACTTGGTACCGAGAACAGGAGGGTTGTTGAGGCAAATCCTTACGACAGCGCTCCCGGAGGATGGCGGACGTCGGCTGATGCCATCGAAAGCGCTGAAGATACTGGTTGGAATGGGTTCTTCAACGTCGTGCAGATACTTACTGGTGGTAGAATTGATATTGATATCGCCGAGACTGATGTGTACGCAAAGCGGCACGCCTTCGTCCCCACCGTCAGCGCACTCGACTACAACACCACGAGTCTGTCCCGCGCCCAACTCATCGCCGAACGTTTCGGTTCACAAAACCTCGGTCAATCGATCAATCGCAGCGCGGGTTCAAGAACGCCTTTCGCCGATTTCTACCTGCCTGGGGACGGCAGTGAGTCGCACGAGAGCCAAGAGCACGTCAGTGGCAATGCAGCAATCGCTCAGTTCCTATTGGAGCAGCTCGGTTCGCCGCCACCGCCGCCGCCGCCGCCGTCGTACTCCGTGTCGATCTCCGGCCTGTGGTCCGTCGCGGTGAACACGACCAACACCTGGGTCGCTGGTGCTTCCGGCGGTGTCCCCCCCTACACGTACGAGTGGTCCACGCGCTACCCCTGTGACCCCGACCCCAATCCTTGTACCGGCATGTTCTGCACGATGGACGTGCCGATCTGCGAGGCCTTCGACCCCGCCGGCACGGGGCTGAGGCTTACGACATCGTTCCCCACCGCCGGAGCCGTCGACATCCGCTTGATCGTCACGGATTCCTCGCCGGAGCCTGCGGGGTCGCAGCGTGCGGCGATACGGACGATCACCGTGACGCAGAATCGCCCGGCTGGCACGTCGGCTGAGCCGGAGGTGAGTCGGGAATTGATGGGAGTAGCAGCAGACGCGGTGTTTACGAGCGGCACGCAACCTGATGTGGTGTCGCTGGAGGCATTCCCGAACCCGTTTACCTCGGCGGCATCCGTGCGCTTCGGGCTCCCGGTAGCCTCCCACGTTCGTCTCTCCGTCTACGATGCACTCGGGCGTGAGGTCGCTCGACTCGCCGACGGCTCAGCAGAAGCGGGCTGGCATCTCGCTCGTTTTGATGCTTCCGGTTTGCCGAGTGGGTTATACCTGCTCCGTTTCGTAGCAGGGGACCACGCTGAGGTCAAGCGGATCACCCTCCTCAAGTAAGCGGCTTTCTTAAGCACTTCCCGACCTGATATGGCAAACCTCTTCACCCGCCTCCTCGACCCCGTGGCCGCCGACCGCGAGCGCGTCGCGCGGAAGTACCAGTTCACGGCGGACTCGCGCGCGTGGCTGGTGCCCCTCGCCCTCGGCGGCGCGCTCCTGCTCGTGAGCCTGATCGGGCTCTTCGGAGACAGCGTCACGTTCTGGTATTCGTACCTCACGGCGTGGGTGTTCTGCCTCTCGGTCTCGATCGGCGCGCTCTTCTTCGTCATGTTTCAGCACGTCCCGCGCGCGAAGTGGGTCACGGCCGTGCGCCGCTTCCCCGAGATGCTCATGGCGAACTTCTGGCTGCTCGCCCTCCTCGGCCTCCCGATCTTCCTCTTCGGGATGCACGACCTCTACCACTGGACGCACCACGACCTCTATGACCCGGCCAGCCCGCACTACGATGAGGTCCTCGCGGGCAAGCACGGCTACCTCAACCTCCCGTTCTTCTATGTCCGCATGGTGATCTACTTCGCCGCGTGGATCACCGTCTCGACGAAGCTCTACCGCCTCTCCGTCCGGCAGGACACCGAGCCGCGCGCGGACGTGGGTGCCGACCTCCGCCGCGTGAGCGCGTGGGGCATTCCGCTCGTCGCCGTCACGACGGCGTTCGCGTCCTACGACCTCGTGATGAGCCTCGACCCGCACTGGTTTTCGACCATGTTCGGCGTCTACTTCTTCGCGGGTGCGTTCCTAGCCGGCATCGCCGCGACGACGGTGATGGCGCTCGCCTACCGGCAGACCGGCATGCTCCGGCTGGAAGTGGGCGAGGAGCACTACCACGACCTCGGTAAGTACCTCTTCGCGTTCACCGTCTTCTGGACGTACATCGCCTTCAGCCAGTACATGCTGATCTGGTACGCCAACCTCCCCGAGGAGACCGTCTGGTTCGAGTACCGGCTCACGCACGGCTGGGAGAGCGTGAGCTACGCCCTCCTCTGGTTCCACTTCATCCTGCCGTTCTTCATCCTGATTCCGCGCTTCACGAAGCGGCTCTACCCCCTGCTTGCTACGATGGCCGTATGGCTTCTCGTGATGCACTGGATCGACCTCTGGTGGCTCATCAAGCCGAACCTCTACGTCGCCACCGAGAACGAGGTCTATCAGCACGCCGGGTTCGTGTGGACGGACTTTACGCTCTGGCTCGGGATGGTGGGCCTCTTCGCTGGGGCGACGCTCTGGCGCGCGTCGCGGCACAGCATCACGCCGTACAACGATCCGTACTACGCGTTCTCGCTCCGCTTCCAGAACGTGTAGGCCTCGGGGCGAAGTGGAAAGAGCCGCCGCCGCTCGGCTAGACGGTGCGTTTCATTTCACTTTCACTATAAAATGAAAACAAGGGCGCGTCCGTCGCGTGTACCCCCTCGCTGTTATGGCTGACCACGACTCCGATATTCCCAAGGGCACCCCTCGCGCCGTTCCGGATCCGCATCGCGACGAGCCCGATCCCGCTCCCGATGCCCACACCCGGCCCGGCCCGGATTCCGACGCCGTTCGCCCGGACCAGCAGGAAGAGCTCGGCCCCATCGAGGGGCTGATGCACACGTCGGCGGTGCAGGCTACCGCCGAAGCCACCGGTTCCACGGACGCCAAGGCCGAGGCTGACCGTCTCGGCGTGGAAGGCGAAGGCGTCGAGTCCGCCCAGATCTTCGGTCTGATGGTCGCGACGATCGTGACGCTCGCCGCCGCCGTGATAGGCGTCTTCGTTCTCGTGGGGTACTTCGCCGATGGTCAGACGGTGGAGCGCGACGCGGTAACGCTCTATCCCGAGCTGCGCGAGGTGCAGCGCGTGAGGGATGAGATGCAGAACTACAGCCGCACGGACAGCCTCTACCGGCTCCCCATCGGGGCCGCGATGAGTCAGGTCGGCGGCGAATACTACGCGCAGCAGCAAGGCGGCAGCGCCGTCGCGACCCCCGCCAACTTCAACATGGTCTACCTCGACGCCGCTCGGAAGTCGGAGAGGGTGGCATGGGAATCCGAATCGGACATGCTCGGCTCGGACAGTCTGAGCCGGGGCGCGGGCACGGTCCCCACGCCCGGCGTGGAGCCGGAAGCGGACACGGAGAGTGAGGCATCGAACGTTCAGACAGAGACCGGGATCACGCCGGCTCCCGTAGATGAAACTCCCCCAGACAGCAACGAGCCCGAAGACCGCTGACCGATGACGACGCTGCGCTCCCTGATCGCCTGCTTGTTCGCCGTGGCCGTGCTGGCTGCTGCCGGCCGATCTGTTGCGCAGACGCCCGGCGAAATCCCGGACGAGCTGGCCGGCGTCGGCATCGAAGAGCACCTCGGTGCCACGGTCTCGCCCGACATTGCGTTCGTCGATTCCGATGGCAACGCGGTCACGCTCGGGGACTATTTCGATGGCGAGCGGCCCGTGGTGATGGCGTTCGTCTACCACAACTGCCCGATGCTGTGTAGCCTCATCCTCGACGGGATGACGCAGGCCATGCGCGAGGCGGACCTCGACCTCGGCGAGGACTACCAGGCCCTTGCGATCTCGTTCGACCCGCGCGACACGCCCGAGAAGGCTGCCGCGGTCAAGGAGCGCTACCTCAGCCGGTTCGACGGGGCGGACGCCGCCGAGGGGGTGCATTTTCTCACCGGGTCGCAGGAGAGTATCGACCGGGTGACCCAGGAGATCGGCTTCGGGTTTGCGTGGAACGAGCGCCAGCAGGAGTTCGCCCACACCGCCGCCGTCTACTTCCTTAGCCCGGAAGGGACCATCACGCGCTACCTCTACGGCATCGAGTTCCCCCCGAGGGACTTCCGCACGGCCCTGCTCGAAGCCTCGGACGGGCGGATCGGCTCACCGGTGGACCAGCTCATCCTCTACTGTTTTCAGTACGATCCCGACGCGGGAGGCTACGTCCTTCACGCCGTCAATGCGATGAAGGTGGGGGGGCTGCTGACGCTCATCCTGCTCGGCGGCTTCCTGCTCTTTTTCTGGCACCGCGAACGCACAAAGCGTGACGATATCGACAGGGCGCTGACCGCCCTTTGACACCGCCGCCGTTTAGCTTAACCTTACTGTGCGGGGCATGTCGCTAGCCCCGTCTGCACGGCCACCATCCCAACCTCATGGAACAGAAAGGCTCCTTCTGGCTCCCCCCCCAGTCTTCCACGACGGCGCACGAGATCGACGCGCTGTTCTACTTCATTCTGTGGGCGAGCGTCGTCGTCATGGTCGGCGTCACCTTCTTCATGGTGTACTACGCGTGGAAGTATCGCCGCCGCTCCCACGCCGATCGCCCCGTCGAGGTCCACCCGAGCAAGGCGCTGGAGCTGTCGTGGGTCGTGGTCCCCTCACTGCTCGTCCTCGTCGTGTTCTTCTGGGGCTTCAAGACGTTCGTCAGCGCCGGGATTCCGCCGGACAACGCGTACGAGATCCGCGTGGTCGCAAAGCAGTGGCTCTGGGAGTTCGAGTACCCGAACGGCACCCATAGTGTCGGTGATCTCTACGTGCCCGTCGGAGAGCCCGTCGAACTGGTGATGACCTCGACCGACGTGCTCCACTCGTTCTTCGTCCCCGATTTCCGCGTCAAGCACGACGTCGTTCCGAACCGGTACTCGACGGTCTGGTTCGAGGTGAAGGAGGCGGGCGAGTATCAGGTGTTCTGCACGGAGTATTGCGGCACGTCGCATTCGGAGATGTACGCGAAGGTGATCGCGGTGGACCGGGGCACGTTCAACCAGTGGCTTCAGTCGGGCGGTGGCGGCGAAGACCTGCCGCTCCCGCGCCTCGGCGAGCAGCTCTACACGCAGCAGGCGTGCGTCACCTGCCACTCCATCGACGGCTCGGTGAAAGTCGGGCCGAGCTGGCTCGGCCACTGGGGGCAGACACGACCCTTCGCCGACGGCGGCAGCGCCGTGATGGATGCGAACTACGTCGCCGAGTCGATTACTATGCCTCAGGCCCACATCGTCGAGGGCTTTGCGAATGCGGCGATGCCCGCGTACCCCAACCTCACCGAGCGCCAGCTCGCCGGCATCGTCGCGTACATCCGCGAACTCAACGGGGACTGGTCGGCCGCCGATAGTGTCGCCGCAGCCTCCGACAGCACCGCTGCCCCCGCCGACAGCGCGGCCGTTCCTGCCGCTGCCGAACCCGTTCCCGCCGAATAGACCGTAGGAGCGACCCGCGTGGTCGCCTTCCTCGGGCAGGCACCATACCTGCCCTTACCAACCGCAACGGATACCGATTATGAGCACGGTCGCCACAGCCCCCGCCCGCACGGAGCCCGTCCAGCGGGCGTATCCGCCGGGCCACGAGCCCGTCCACAATTACCTGCACGAGCCCGGCCCCGGCCCGGACGTGCACGGTTTCCAGCGTTTCTGGGAGATCTTCAAGTCGTGGGCCACGACGGTGGACCACAAGCGGATCGGGGTGATGTACCTCTTCACCATTTCGATCTTCTTCGCCGTCGCCGGCATCGCCGCGCTTGGCGTTCGCGCCGAGCTCCTAGCGCCCGGCTCCCAGTTCCTGACGGCCGACCAGTACAACAAGCTCTTCACGTTCCACGGCGTGGTGATGGTGTTCCTCTTCATCATCCCCTCAATCCCGGCGTCGCTCGGCAACTTCATCCTCCCGATCCAACTCGGCGCGAAGGACGTGGCGTTCCCTAAGCTCAACCTGATGAGCTACTACCTCTTCCTCACCGGGGCCAGCATCGCGCTCTACGCGATCTTCAGCGGCGGGATCGACACGGGGTGGACGTTCTACACGCCGTACTCGGACACGACGAACACGGCTGTGCTCCCGATGACGATGGCCGTCTTCGTCGCGGGCTTCGCGACCATCCTGACCGGGATCAACTTCATCGTCACGATCCACAAGATGCGCGCGCCGGGGCTGACGTGGAACCGGCTGCCGCTGTTCATCTGGGCGCTCTACGCCGTCTCGATTGTCCAGATTCTCGCGACGCCGGTCATCGGCATCACGATGGTGCTCCTCGCCCTCGAACGGTTCATCGGGATCGGCATCTTCGACCCGGCGCTCGGCGGCGACCCGGTGCTGTTCCAACACTTCTTCTGGTTCTACAGCCACCCCGCCGTCTACATCATGATCCTCCCCGCCTTCGGGGTGATCTCGGAGCTGATGGGGACGTTCAGCCGGCAGAAGGTCTTCGGCTACCGCGCCATCGCGCTCTCGTCCGTGGCGATCGCGATGCTCGGGTTTATGGTCTGGGGCCACCACATGTTCGTCTCCGGCCAGAGCCCGCTCTCGTCCATCGTCTTCAGCGTCATCACGTTCCTCATCGGGGTGCCCTCCGGCATCAAGATCCTGAACTGGGTGGCGACGATGTACAAGGGCTCCGTGTGGCTGGCGACCCCGATGCTCTTCGCGCTCGCGTTCCTGTTCCTCTTTACGATCGGCGGGCTGACGGGCATCATGGTCGGCGCGATCGGGGTGGACATCCACCTCCACGACACGTACTTCGTGGTCGCCCACTTCCACTACGTGATGATGGGCGGGACGGTGTTCGCGATGGTCGGCGCGCTGTTCTACTGGTGGCCGAAGATGTTCGGGCGGATGATGAGCGAGACGTGGGGGCGGATCTCGGCCGTGGTGATGTTCTTCGGCTTCAACATGACGTTCTTCACGCAGTTCATCCTCGGCAGCCAGGGCATGCCACGCCGCTACTTCACCTACCTCCCGCAGTACCAAGACCTCCACGTCGTCTCGACCATCGGTTCGTGGTTCCTGGCGCTCGGGCTGCTGATGGTGCTCGGCAACATGATCTGGTCGCTCTTCCGTGGCAAGCCCGCGCCCGGCAACCCGTGGGGCGCGGCGACGCTCGAATGGACGCACACGACGAGCCCGCCGGACCATCACAACTTCCACCGTACGCCGCTCGTGACCCACGGTCCGTACGACTACGACGTGCTCTTCTCCGGAGACGGAGCCGGCGGCGATGGAGCCGGTGGTGTCCGCATCGCAGGCCAACCCGCACCGATCCCGGACCCCGAAGTCGGCGGCCCGCAGGAGATGGAGAAGTCCGTCGATCAGGGCACGTCGCAGCCGGACTCCGCACTCGATTAATGAATGGTGATGTTGTAGGGGCGGGTTTGAAACCCGCCCCTACCTAATCCTAGACCTATGGCTGTCCACCCGACCACGATCGCCGTCGACGACCCGCACGCGGGCGCGCACGGCTCTCACGACCACGGCGGGGATCATCCTCCGCACCTCAAGCACTACTTCATCTCGTCCGAGCAGCAGTTCGACGCGGCGAAGCTGGGGATGTGGCTCTTCCTCGTGACCGAGATCCTGCTCTTCGGCGGGATGTTCGTCGCCTACGGGATCTACCGCTCGATGTACCCCGAGCTATTCGTCGAGGCGAGCACACAGCTCAACACGGTGATGGGCGGGATCAACACACTCGTGCTCCTCGCCTCGTCGCTGACGGTGGCGTGGGCGATCCGCTGTGCGCAGACGGACAACCAGCGGGGGCTTTTCTGGAACCTCGTCGCCACGGTCTGTCTCGCGGGCGTGTTCATGGTGATCAAGTACTTCGAGTACACCCACAAATTCCACCTCGGCATTTTCCCCGGCAGCCACTACACGTTCTTCGCCGAGGGCACGCCGTTCACCCTGCCGGGCGTCGAAGCCGCTGCCGAGCACGGGGGGGGGCACCACATTCCCGAAGGGGAACTCCCGCTGACGAACCAGCGCGCCGGCCTGTTCTTCTCGATCTACTACGTGATGACGGGCATCCACGGCATCCACGTCCTCATCGGGATGATCGCCATCTCGACGTTGGCCGTGAAGGCGTGGAAGGGGAAGTATTCGAGCGCGTGGTACACCCCCGTCGAGAACGTCGGGCTCTACTGGCACGTGGTAGACATCATCTGGATTTTCCTCTTTCCCCTGATGTACCTGATCTCCTAAAACGTGATGCGTAAACCGTAAGAGTGCTCTGCGTCATCGTCTCGCTATCGGCACCCTCACCGTTTACGTTTTACTCATTACCTCGCATGGCTGAAAACCTCCACGATACCTCCGCCGCCGATCCTGCCGATCATGGGCACCACGGGCACCATATCCTCTCGCCGGGCCTCCTGCTGAAGGTGATTGGCTCGCTCGCCTTCCTCACCCTTCTTACCGTAGCGATTGGGCTGATGGAGCGGAAGGGGATCATCCACCTCGGCGGGTTCACCGTACCCGTCGCCCTCGGCATCGCGGGGATCAAGGCCACGCTCGTAGCGATGTTCTTCATGGGGTTGAAGTACGACAACAAAGTGAACGCGCTGGCTTTTTCCCTGAGCATCGTGTTCCTCTCGATCTTCTTCATCTTTACCTTCCTCGACACCGGGTTCCGCGACACCTTCGACGATTGGTCCGCCACCCCGATCGACGAGCAGGAGCTCGAAGAGCTGCGCTTGCAGGAGCGGGACCAGGAACTGCAGCCGGCCATCGAGGCGCAGCCGCTCGTGCTGCCGGGTGATACCGCGCTTCTCGGCACCCCGCCAACGCCCTGACCCACGTGACCGATGGTCTTCGCCGCCGCTCTCTCCGCTTTCGTGGTCGCCGTGGTGCCGGTGGTCGTGTTCATGGCGGTGTGGGCGATGGTGACGATGTATCGCATCCTGACTCCCGAACGGCCGCTCCCGTTCGTGCGGGACAAAGCGGCCGAGCGACGCGCTGCCCGAGCGCGTGGGGAATCCGTGGGGGTGGGGTTCCGAGAGATCCACGACGACATGCGCACGCATGTGCGTGAGCTGGCTGGCCCCTACCACCACGCCGGCGGATGCTCGCACGGGATCCCCGAGGCGTGGATCGAGGACATGAATCGGCGGCGGAATTGAGAGAGCGGCACTTGGCTGTTAGCTTTTTGCTGTCAGCTCCTCGTTTCGCAAACGTGTGCCAAGAGCCAATAGCTAAAAGCCCATAGCTCCCCCATGAAAGTCACCGAGCACTTCGAACGAGCCACCGAGCCGCTGGTCTCCTACGAGATCATCCCGCCCGTTCGCGGCGGCTCGCTGCAAGACGTCTTCGACATCGTCGAGCCGCTCCTGCCGTTCGAGCCACCGTTCATCGATGTGACGGGGCACTCGGCGCAGGTCTACTACGAGGAGATGCCCGACGGGACGATCCGCCGCCACGTCAAGCGGAAGCGGCCCGGCACCCTCGGCCTCTGCGCGGCCATCCAGTACCGCTACGGCATCGACACGGTCCCGCACCTGCTCTGCCACGGCTTCACGCGCGAGGAGACGGAGGACGCCCTCATCGAGCTTCAGTACCTCGGCGTCCGCAACGTGATGGCGCTGCGTGGCGACGACAAGGGGGCTCCGAAGAAGCTCGGCCCGCACCGCTCCGTGAACGAGACGGCGTGCGACCTCGTCGGCCAGGTCCAGTCGATGAACCGGGGCAAGTTCCTCGAAGAGCTCATCGACGGCGCGCCGACGGACTTCTGCGTCGGGGTCGCGGGCTACCCGGAGAAGCACTTCCAGTCGCCGAACCCGACGTGGGACGTGCTCGACCTCAAGCGGAAGGTGGATGCCGGGGCCGACTACGTCGTCACGCAGATGTTCTTCGACAACCGGCACTACTTCGACTTCGTGGACCGGTGCCGCGAGGTCGGGATCACCGTGCCGATCGTGCCGGGGCTAAAGATCCTCACCACGAAGCGGCACCTGCACTCCCTCCCGAGCAACTTCCACGTCGAGATCCCCGAAGCGCTCGCAGCCGAGGTGGAAGCCGCCGCGCCCGAGCGCGTGGCAGACGTGGGTGTGGAGTGGGCGAAAGCGCAGAGCGAGGAGCTGATGGGCCGGGGCGTGCCGTCCGTGCATTTCTACATCATGCAGACGGCCCGCCACATCGTCCGCGTCGTCGAGGCGCTGCGGAAGCTGGCGTAAAACGCTCGACCTAGGGCTCGCGGACGACGCCTTCGAGGGTGGCCTTTGCCAGCTACGTGGGCTGAGGGGGCGGGTTGATCGGGCGTGTTGCTTAGGCGGCCGGTGGGCGCTTTACGCGCAGGACAACGGCGCTTGCGATTCGATCCGAGCCGCTTATCTTGTGGTCGCAAGGCGGCTCTGCCGAGGCGTAGCGCGTCCTTGGGGGCACATCACGTTAGACCCAGGCCGCCGTCTTCTGTACCCTCCCCGTGTTGCTTATGCCGCCGGTGGGCGCGTTACAACACGCCCATGGGGCACCTAAACATGGGTTCGGCATCCTACTGAATGACCCGTCTTCCCACTCCCTGTGCCCTCCGCCGCTTCCCACGCTCGGTTAGCGTCGCACTGTTCGTGATCGCTGCGCTCCTCTATCTCGTTCAGGCACCGCCCCTTCAGGCGCAACCCTTCCCCCTCGCCTCATCCCCACGGGTGGCGGCTGCGCCTGGAGAGGCTCCTAGTCCGACCGAACTCGCCGTAGACGATGGCACCTTCGAGACCGTTGTGGCTACGCCCGACGGCGAGGAGTTCGTGTGGATGAACGTGCTCACGCCGCCCCCGAGCCTGTGCCCGTACCGCGTCGAGAGTGTCCGCGTGCTCTGGCCCAACGGCGAGGACGTCGTCGTTGGCGACACCGCCGACGTCTACCTCTACACCGATACCGACGGGGATCACTCCCCCGCGACGGGGGCCGTGTTCCGCACGGCACTGGAGAATGTGACCGCGCAGTTCGTTGACGGGGTCACGTTCTCCGAGTACGAGCTCCCCGAGGACCTAGAGGTAGAGGGGTGCCCCGACCTCGTCGTCGCTCTCGTCAACACCGGCATGACGGGGGACGCCTACCCGGCCGCCCTCGACACTACGGCTCCCCAGGGGCGCTCGTGGGCGGGGCTCTACGACGGACCGGTGCCTCGGCCCCCGCCGCTCCCGGCCCCCATCTTCGGTCAGATCGGCGAGCTTGCCCCTGGCGACGGCAACTTCACGATCCGTGCGGTGGCGGCCCCGCTCTCGACCGCTACGGAAGGCGGGGCGAGCGAGGCGAGGTTCGTGCTCGGCCCTGCGTTCCCGAACCCCGCGCGCGACGTAGCGACGGTCCGCTTCTACCTGGACGAACCCGGGCACGTCCGGCTCGTGCTCTATGACACGCTAGGGCGAGCGGTGGCCACCATCGTGGATGGCACGCGCGGGATAGGTGAGCACAAGGCCACCATCGAGACGACGAGGTTAGAGCCGGGGCTCTACGTGTGGCGGCTCGACGCTGACGGTCAGCGCGCGTCGGGGAAAGTCACCGTCCTGGACTGAGGCGGCCGGATGCCGAACCCCCATAACAAGGTGGGTTGTCAAGAGGCACAGTTCGATTTCATAAAGGCATACGGGGTCTGGCGTCGCACGGAGGCACGACGCGGCTCCAAGAGCGTAGCACCACCTTCCTAGATCTCAAAGGTCTCCGCCAGCAC
>JBBSMX010000065.1:0-22446 GCA_038232935.1 Rhodothermales bacterium
CTTGTGGCGGTCAGCGAGATTGGCGACTTTCTTATGCGCCGTGCGTTTGTTCGGGGCGAACACGGTGCCCTGCACCGGTTGCCCGGCAGTGCTTAGCCCACTGAATCGAAACTCTCCCATGGCGGTGTGTGCTGTGGTTCTAGCGGAAGGGACGAAGCGGCACCGTCACGTGCCGAAGCGGACGCTCAGTTCAGCACGAGCGTGCCGTCGAAGCGAACGGTCGTCCGCCGGATGTTGAATTGATCGAGGACGACGCGGACGCCGATGTCGGGGTAGCGCGTGCTTACGGCCGTGATCTCGACCGAGTCCGCCCACGCCGCCGTGATGGCGAAGCGGCCCCGCACCGTCTCCGGGTTGAGGGAGAGGGTCCCCATCCCGTCCGCCCCCAGCCCTTCGTAGGACTGGTCGCCGCCGGCGAAGGGGTCTTGTCTCGACTTCCAGTAGAAGGCGTAGGTGGCGATCGCAAGGGACCGGTCCACGAGGCCGTCCGCCTCGTCCTGTTGCGTGTACTTCTGCACGGCCGTCAGCCCGGCCATCACGGCGAGCCCGACGAGGATGACCCCGATTATGAGGAGGAGTAGCTGTTGCTGGCCCATAGTGTGTGCTGCCTGTTGCGAGGGGAAAGAATCGACCGGCGGCGGTTCCTTTCGTGATGAAGGCCTGTCATTTCAGCCCATTGGGGCCGCTGTGCAGGCGTTGCAAGGGGAGATGCAAGTTCGCTGCCAACCTCTAGGTCGCCGTGCGCGTCCCCGTCGCCATAGGGACATGACGCGCCATGTCCCTACAACGGTGGTGCCCCGGCTCTACCTTTCCAGTTTATCCACACCGATGATGGGCATGGCTTCTCCTCCGCTGAACCGCCCCGAGCGCAAGGTGTCGCGCCTCGCCGACTACGACTACCGGCAGGGCGGGTGGTACTTCGTGACGGTCTGTTCGAAAGACCGCGCAGTGATCTTTGGGAGGGTCGAGGACGGAGCGATGAAGCGGAACGCGTTGGGGGAGATCACAGCGGCCGAGTGGGAGCGCACGTTCGTCCTCCGGCCCTACCTCGTGGAGGATGTCTTCGTAGTCATGCCGAACCACGTGCATCTGCTGTTCGGCCTGCTGGACGACGGCGAGGACACGGCGCGCCGCGTCCCTACGGCCGACTCGTCGGGGTCCCCTCGCCAATTTGGAAGGCCGGTAACTAGGTCGGTTTCCAGCATTATCGGGGCCTACAAATCGGCGGTGACGCGCGAGGTGAACCGGCAGTGGGACCGGGCAGGCGGCACCCTCTGGCAGGCGCGGTTCCACGACCGGATCGTGCGGGACGAGCGCGAACACGAGGCCATCCGCCAATACATCCTCGACAACCCGCTGCGCGGGCACCTCGATCCTTACCGCCCATGATCGCCTACACCGTCGCCGAAACGCCGCCCATCACCGAAACGCCGTTCCCCGCCGTAGGGACATGGCGCGCCATGTCCCTACCCCGCCGACGAGACCACGACCCACCCGATCACCGAATCCCCGCCGGCCCAACAAAACGCAGGCGGCATCCCCGCCGAGCCGAAGCCCGACAGAGATGCCGCCAAGGTCGTGCAGACTGCTAAGTCCGCTTGGACGCCCTTAGAACGCTCCCGAAGTGGACGAGCAAGCAGCCGGCTGCGTCGGCGTGGTGGGAGGGGCCGCGACAGCACCAACTGCCGTCGCAATGCACTCAGGGCTTGTGCCAAAGACACCGACCTGCACCTCGTTATCGTTAGCCGTGCTCCGGGCCGTGATGATCAGGCTGGCAGCGGTAGCAGCGTAGGTAAAGACGCCGTTCAGGTTGTCGTAGTTGGCTGCATCGGAACCACCAGCGATGTCGTAACCGACCTGCTCAAGCGTGAAACCCGCCATACCGGTGGCACTGGCGCCACCACCGAAGGCTGCAGGCTTGAGCTTCCACGCCTGGGCGTCGGAGGCAATGCGGACGGCGTCGTTGACGAGGGCGTCGGAGTTGGCTTTCTTCTGGTTCTCGCCGAAGGCCTGGATACCAACGACGACCGCGAGGCCGACGATGACGATGCCGAGGACGAGGAGGAGGAGTTGCTGCTGACCCATGAGGGATACCTCTTAAGTTGGTTGTGTGTGTCTTGCTGGAGCACGCCGCTGTACGACTAGCGCTCCCGTGTGGAGTGAGTGAGTGAGGCGGACGGCGCCGGTAGGCGTGCTCCCATTCGCGCTCTGTCTACCCTTTAGCACGGGCCGTGCCCGATCCGTCACCGAGCCAATCCGTGCTCCCGTCTTTCCCCCAGAAACCTTCTCTGAAGCCCATTTCAGTTCAATTTTAGCACTTTATCCGAAACCTCCGGCTATCTCTCCGACGGATCGCTCGGCGGCGTAGATCGGAAAAGTCCCCCCCTCTCGGTTCCGTTTCGTAACGACGGGGTGCCGTTTCCGCCTCTTCGGTGGCGGCACGATCCGGAACTATTCGGCACGCAGAGCCGTGTTTCCTGCACGCCATGCCCCTCCCTGCCCGGCTGTGCTCCGGGTTTCTCTCCCCATCTACTCCATCTCCCGTCATGAACAAGAACAGCAATCCCGGCTCCACCGCCTCTAAGGCCAAAGCCGCCACGAACGAAGCCATCGAAGAGATCAAGCTCGCCGGCAACCAACTCGTAGACCGCGTGCGCGACCTGATCGAGGAAGGCAACGTCCGCCACATCCGCATCAAGAAGGAGGACCGCGTCCTCCTCGAAGTCCCGATGACGGTGGGCGTCGGGGCCGGGGCCGCGGCGGTATTACTCTCCCCCGTACTCGCCGCCCTCGGTGCCCTCGCGGCCCTGCTGACCGACGTAACCATCGTCGTCGAGCGCGACGACGATATGGTCACGGGCAAACCGACTGAGACCCCGGCTTCGACGCCCGTGACCCCGAAGGATTCGCCGGATAAGACCATCGGCAAGTAAACGCCCGGCCATCGGATCGCACCCGTTTGTAGGGACATGGCGCGCCATGTCCCTACGTTCGTTTATGCCCGACTCGCCCCTCAAGCCTTACCTCAACGGCCTCGTCGCTCGCTACGAACAGCCGCGCTTCATCGCCGATGATCCCATCGCGATCCCCCACAGCTTCGACGACGAGGGCGACCGCGAAGTGATCGGGCTCTACGCGGCGCTGCTGGCCTGGGGACGCCGCGCCACAATCATGGCGAAGCTGGCTGAGCTGGCCGAGCGGATGCGGTTCCGCCCCCACGCCTTCGTCCGCGACTTCGACATCGAGCGCGACGGCCCGCGCCTCGAAGGCTTTAAGCTCCGCACGTTCCAACCGGCCGACGCCTTCCACCTCACCCGCGCCCTCTCGGCTCTCCTGCGCGAGCACGGAACGCTGGAGACGGCGTTCGTGCGCCACCTCTCGCCCGATGCCCCGCACATCGGGCCGGCCATTCAGGGATTCAGCGAGTCGGTGATGCGCGCGGTGCCGGACGTCCCGCCGCGCCTCCAAAAACACCTCGCGCGCCCCTCGACGGGCAGCGCGTGCAAACGCCTCTCTATGTACCTCCGCTGGATGGTCCGCCCCGGCCCCGTCGACTTCGGCGCATGGACTCGCATCACACCAGCCCAACTCGTCCTCCCGCTCGACGTGCACACCGGTCGGCAGGCCCGCGCGCTCGGCCTCCTCACCCGAACGCAGGACGACTGGCGCGCCGCCCTCGAACTCACCGACTGCTGCCGCGCCTTCGATGCCGCCGATCCCTGCCGCTACGACTTCGCCCTCTTCGGCTCCGGTGCGTACGGCCACGAGCACCCGCCGGAACTGCTGGTCTGAGCAGGGGCGCAACCGTCGGGGCAGGCGCAATCGTTTGTAGGGACATGGCGCGCCGTGTCCCTACGGCGGTCGGGACAACGACAGCGAGCGGTCAACCGCCGTGCTCGCCGACGAGCCGCAGCACATCCACGCCGTACCGTTCGAGCTTCGCCGGGCCGACGCCCTTGATGGCGAGGAGAGCGTCTTCATCCTGCGGGCGTACGCGGGCGATAGCGTCGAGCGTCCGGTCGTTGAAGACGACGTAGGGCGGGACGTCCTGCGTCTGCGCCTGCTCGGTCCGCCACGCTTTGAGCGCGCCGAGCAGCTCCACCCCGACCTCGTCGAGCGGCCGGGCCTGCACGGCCGCCTCGGTCCGCGACGAAGGGGACGCGCCGCGCGCGGTCGCCGGCACGTCGAGGGCGATGGCCTCGCGGTGGGCGAGCGCCCGTCGGCCCGTCGCTGTCAGTTCGACGACAGGGTACTCAGCCCCGACGACCTTGAGGTAGCCGGCGGCGATGAGCTGCTTGTAGAGCCCGTCGATGTCGTCCTGTGCCATGAAACCGAGGCGGCCGTAGTACGGCGAGCCGGTGTACTCGCGGCGGTCCATCCCCGCCGCCTTCGACCCGGCCAGCAGCTTCACGAGCGTCTTCCGGCCGACGCTCCACTTCAGCCGCCGCGCGGCGTCGAGCAACCCGAGCGCGATGCGCGACGGCATCGGCAGGCTCTCGAACGACGGCCGTTCGCCCTCGCTCGGCGCGGCAGCGATCTCGGCGGCGACGAGGCAGTTGTCGCAGCAGCGCGCGGCCTCGGGCGGCTCGGGGTCGCCGAAGTGGTCGAGGAGAATCTGGCGGCGGCAGCCGTCGGCCTCGGCGTAGCGGATCATCCGGTAGAGCGCCTTCCGCTTCGCCTTCTGCCGCTTCGCCGACGTGTCGAGCACGCGCGCGGCCCGGTCCGCGTCCCACTCGGTCACGGCGTACTGACGGAGCGGCCCCTGATCGTCCCCCCGCTCCAGCATCCCCATCCGCTCCAGCAGGCTCATCCCCACCCGCACCCCAACCGGGTGCTGATCGACACGGTCAGCGACGGTGTCCTGATCGACGGCGGCGAGGCCCCCGTCGGCCTGCCGGGTGAGGTGGCGGTGGAGCGCCCGCAGGTCGCGCTCGGCCGGGGCGTGCTGGTCGATGAACCACTCGCGGAGGGAGGCGTCCTGCGTCGCGTACAAGAGCAGGGCCTCGGCGGGCGCGCCGTCGCGGCCTCCGCGCCCCGCCTCCTGATAGTAGGCTTCGAGCGTGGCCGGAATCCCCCAGTGGACGACGAAGCGCACGTCCGCCCGGTCCACGCCCATCCCGAACGCGTTCGTGGCGACGACGAGGTCGAGGCCGCCCGTCATGAACGCGTCCTGCACGTCGGTCCGCTCGGCGTCGGGGAGGCCGGCGTGGTAGGCCCGAACCTCGCGCCCGACCTCGTCGCGGACGAACCGGGTCACGTCGTCGCACTGCTTGCGCGTGCTGACGTAGACCAACCCCGGCCCCGTCTGCTCGGCGAGGAAGGCCTTCAGCGCGCGGCGCTTGTCGTTCGCCGATGGCGTAGACTGGACGGAGAAGGTAAGGGTCGGCCGGTTGAAGCCGGTGACGACGCGCTCGGCGCGGTCCACGTCGAGCGTGGCGAGGATGTCGTCCTGTACGAGCGGCGTCGCCGTAGCCGTGAGGGCGACGGTCGGCGGATCGCCCATGTGGTGACGGGCGCGCGCGATCTGGAGGTAGTCCGGCCGGAAGTCGTGCCCCCACTGGCTGACGCAGTGCGCCTCGTCCACGGCGAGGAGCGCGACGTGGGCCTCGGCGAGCGCGCGGAGGAAGGCTTGGTTGCGAAGCCGCTCGGGGGCGACGTAGACGAGCCGGACCTCCCCGCGTCGGAGCGCGTCGAGGCCGGCTCGGTACGCCTCCGCCGGCATCGACGAGTTGATAGCAACGGCCGGAATGCCCCGCCGCGTGAGCGCGTCCACCTGATCCTTCATCAGCGCGATCAGCGGCGAGATCACGACCGTCACCCCGTCGAGCAGACACGCCGAGAGCTGGTAGACGAGCGACT
Organism: Rhodothermales bacterium; assembly: GCA_038232935.1. GTDB lineage: Bacteria > Bacteroidota > Rhodothermia > Rhodothermales > JANQRZ01 > JBBSMX01. Next base: position 5,860 of record JBBSMX010000065.1, read on the forward strand.
TCCCGGCTCCCGTCGGCATCACGACGAGGGTGTCGCGCCCGGCCGCGACGGCGGCGACGGCCTCGCGCTGCCCCCGCCGCAGCGCCTCGAATCCGAAGTGCTCGCGGAGCGCGTCGTCGATGGCGGCGTCAGAAGGGGCGGGGGGCAGCGACACGGCAGCGGGCAGAGGCAAGGGATAAGCGGTAGGCACGGGGGGGACGACGGAATGTAACCGGGCGGGGATACAGGTACGAAGCGCGTCTGACAGCGCCCGGTCATAGCAGGTGCCGCCGTCGTGGTTTCCGCGCTCGCAGTGGGCCCCTCAATTTTCTCCCTCTTTATACGGCGGGAGCACCGCCCCGCGTATTCTGACTGCCTCACCTGCCCGCTTCCGCATGTCCGCATTCTCTCCCCGCACCGCCCGCATCGAGCGCTCGACGACCGAGACGAGCGTCACCGTCGAACTGTCCCTCGATGGCGGCGACTACGACACCGCCACCGGCGTTGGCTTCCTCGATCACATGCTCGACCTTTTCGCCAAGCACGGCGGCTTCGGGCTGAACGTCCGCTGCGAGGGCGACCTGCACGTGGACGACCACCACACGGTCGAGGACGTCGGCATCGCGCTCGGGCAGGCGTTCGCCGAAGCGCTCGGAGACAAGGCCCACATCGAGCGCTTCGGCAACGCCGTCGTGCCGATGGATGAGACGCTCGCCCGCGCCGCCGTGGACCTCTCCGGCCGGTTCTATCTCGCCTTCGACGCCGACTTCGACCGCGCCACCGTAGGCGACCTCTCGACGGAGATGGTGCGGCATTTCTTCTACAGCTTCGCCGAGCACGCGCGCATGAACCTCCACCTCGCGGTGCTCTATGGTGGGAACGACCACCACCGGGCCGAAGCCCTCTTCAAAGCGGCAGCTCGCGCCCTCCGCCAAGCCGTTCGCCGCGATGCAGAGAACGCCGCCGTCCCCTCTACGAAGGGCACACTCTAGCCCCAACGCCCCGCCCGAACCGTTTCTATTCTTCACCGCACGGCGTGGACCGGGGAAGCACAATGCGGGTACGTTCGTTCCTTCCCACCCACACCTCCATATTGTGCTAAAGAACCAGACCGTCGCCATCATCGGGACCGGCAACATCGGCCGGGCGCTGCTCGGGGGGATGCTCCGCGGCAGCGATATCATGCCCGAGCAGGTTCGCGTCACCCGCCGGGACACCGCTGCGCTCGACGCGCTCCGCGAGCAGTTCCCCGGCATCGAGACTGGGACGGACAACCCCGCTGCCGTCCGCGGCGCGAGCGTCGTCGTCCTCGCCGTCAAGCCGCAGCACGTCGGGGGCGTGCTCGAAGCGATGCGGGGCCACGTCGCGCCGGACGCCGTCGTGCTCTCCGTTCTCGCCGGCATCACCACCACGGCCATCCGCGAGGCCCTCGGCGGCGAGATCGCCGTGGTCCGCGCGATGCCGAATACGCCCGCGCTCGTGGACGAAGGGGCGACGGCGCTGGCGGCCGGTGCGTTCGCTCAAGAGGCACACCTCGCCCTCGCGCGGGAGATCTTCGGCTCGGTCGGCATCGTGGAAGTCGTGCCGGAGTCGCTGATGGACGCCGTGACCGGGCTCTCGGGCAGCGGCCCGGCCTACATCTACATGGTGATCGAGGCGCTCACGGACGGCGGGGTGAAGCAGGGCCTCCCCCGCCCCACCGCGCTTCGACTTGCCGCCCAGACCGTGCTCGGCGCAGCTAAGCTCGCCGTCGAGACGGGGAAGCACCCGGCCATCCTCCGCGACGAAGTCACCACGCCCGGAGGCACCGCGATTGCCGCCGTCGCCGACCTCGAAGCGCACGGGCTCCGCACGATGCTCATCAACGCCGTCGCCACCGCCACCGCGCGCTCGAAAGAGCTGAGCGAAATCCACTGACCCAGCTGCTGATGCGCTACGCCTTCGCCCTCGCGACGCTGTCGGTGCTCGCGATTTCCCCAACGCTCGCGCAGCCTGCCAAGCCTGCGTCCATCCCGCCAGTCACGTCAATCGGCGGTGTCCTCGGGATCGGTCACCTCTACAGCAGGGGCGGATCGATGTTCGGGATCGACACCGCTATAGATCTGCGTCATCGGCGGCACGCGCTCGGATTGCGAGCGAGGACTTACGCGCCCCTCCTTTCCTTCGGGCCAGCACCTCAGCTTTGGGAGGCAGCCGGTGTGTACAGCTTCAACGTGGTGGGCGGCCTCTCGCTGGGAGCCGGGGTGAGCTACGTCTCCGAGAGGTACAGGTTGGAGGCTATGTATGACCTCCTTCAATCAACCCACATTGGCGTTCCCCTCGAAGTCACGTTCCGTCCCAGAGGTCCTGAGCGTTTCGGCCCATACCTTCGGGGCACTGCTAATATGAATGGGGAGCGCGTGTTTGGTGGCATCAACTTCGGCATCACCTTTTAACATCTGCGCACGATTAGCACGTGTGCCCACTGGCCCTATGCTCCTCGTCATCGATTATGGCATCGGCAACATCCGCTCGCTCGAAAAAGCGTTTCAGGCCGTCGGCGCGGAGCCGGTGCGGAGCAGCGATCCGGCTGACATCGCCCGCGCCGAGAAGCTCGTGCTGCCGGGCGTCGGCGCGTTCGGGGCGTGCGCGGATGAACTGCGGCAGCGGGGGCTGTGGGAGCCGGTGCGCGCGGCGGCCGAGGCGGGCACGCCGCTCCTCGGCGTGTGCGTCGGGATGCAGTTGTTGTTCGAGGTGAGCGAGGAGATGGGCGAGCACGAGGGCCTCGGCCTGCTACCCGGCCGCGTCGTCCGGTTCGATGGGGCGGTCGGCGCGCCCGTGGGCGACCGCCCGCTGAAGGTGCCGCACATGGGGTGGAATACGGTCCACGCCACCCGCCCCCACCCACTCTTCGACGGGCTGGCCGACGGCGCGCACTTCTACTTCGTCCACTCGTACCACGCTGCCCCCGTACGTGAATCCGACGTGCTCGGCGTGACGGAGTACGGCGAGCGCTTCCCGGCCGTCGTCCAGCGCGGGAACGTCGCCGGGGTCCAGTTTCACCCGGAGAAAAGCCAGGATGCCGGCCTCCGGCTGCTCAGGAACTTCGCGGATCGTGGTACGGAATGAGGCATTGAAGTTGTTTGTTAACACGCTGCGTTCCGACCTCCCACACTAGGCCCCCATGCTGCTCGTCATCCCGGCCATCGACCTGCGCGGCGGCCACTGCGTCCGCCTCCGGCAGGGCAACTACGAAGACGAAACGGTCTACTTCGACGACCCCGTCAAGATGGCGAAGCTGTGGCGGGTGCAGAACGCGCGCGTCCTCCACCTCGTGGACCTCGACGCCGCGCGCAGCAGCGGGCCGGACGGCGGAACCGCCAGCAACCACGCCATCATCCGCGAGATCGCGCACACCCTCGACATCCCCGTGCAAGTCGGCGGCGGCATCCGGACGATGGACGACATCGAGACGATGCTCAAGGCCGGCGTCTACCGGGTCGTCCTCGGCACGACCGCCGTCCGAAATCCGGACCTCGTCGAGGAGGCTGTGGCGAAGCACACGTGCAGCCGGGTCGTCGTCGGCATCGACGCGAAAGATGGCGAGGTGCGCGTCGAGGGGTGGGAGCGCGGCAGCGGCATCGACGCCGTGGACCTCGCGCTGGAGATGGAGCGGCGCGGCGTCCGCCGCATCGTCTACACCGACATCGCCCGCGACGGCATGCTCGATGGGCCGAACGTCGAGGCGTACCGGACGCTCGGGCAGGCCCTCACGAAGGCGCGTATCACGGCGTCCGGCGGCGTCTCCGGCTACCGCGACCTCCTCCGCCTCCAAGAGCTCAACTCGCTCGGCGTCGATTCCGTAATCGTGGGCCGGGCGCTCTACGAGAACCGCTTCCCGTGCCAGCAATTCTGGTGCTGGCACCACAAGGACGAGGTGGACCTCGACCTCCCTTCCACGGCGAAGCTGGCGCAGCCCGACGCAGATTCCTGCGAGTGATCGTCCCTCGGCCGGATCGAAAGACGCAGAACCGATAAAACCGTGCTCGCTAAACGCATCGTCCCCTGCCTCGACGTCCACGCCGGCCGCGTGGTGAAAGGCGTGCAGTTCGTGGACCTCGTGGACGCGGGTGACCCCGTGGAGCAGGCCCGGTTCTACGACGAGGCCGGGGCCGACGAGCTCGTTTTCCTCGACATCACGGCCACGCACGAAGGCCGCGACACGATGCGCGAGGTCGTCCGCCGTACGGCCGATGAGGTGTTCATCCCCCTCACCGTCGGCGGCGGGATTCGGACGGTGGACGACATCCGCGCGATGCTCGATGTCGGCGCAGACAAAGTCGCGATCAACTCGGCGGCCCTCGGCGACCCGGATCTGATCACGCGGGGTGCCCGCGCGTTCGGCGCGCAGTGCATCGTCGTCGCCATCGACGCGCGGCGTGTGGCGGAGGACCCGCCACGGTGGGAGGTCTACACGCACGGAGGTCGCAAAGCGACGGGGCGCGATCTGCTCGATTGGGCGACGGAGGCCGAAGCGCGCGGCGCGGGCGAACTCCTCGTCACCTCGATGGACCGCGACGGCACCGGCGAAGGCTACGACCTCGCCATGCTGGAAGCGCTGGGGGAGCGGGTCTCGATCCCCGTCATCGCCTCCGGCGGCGCGGGCACGCTGGACCACCTCCGCGATGGGCTCGGCGTGGCCGATGCCGTGCTTGCCGCCTCGATCTTCCACTTCCGCACCTTCTCCATCGCCGAGGCCAAGCGGCACCTCCGCGCCGCCGGGCTCCCCATGCGCGAAGACGCAACTATCGTCCCGTCGTGAGCACGCCTCCCTCGCATGGCCCGCTCAAGCTGCTCCGCATCGCCGCGGCGCTCGTCGTCCTCTTTGGGCTCGGGATGACGGCGTGGCTGATCGACAAGGCCGTGCTGAACCCGGATGTGAAGGCGAAGCGGCCGTCGTGGTTCGCCGACGGCGTGTTCGACGTGCCGTTCTGGGTTCCCCTCATCGTCACCGTCGTCGTCGGAGCCGCGTGCGTAGTCTACGTCTACGTGCGCGCCGCACGTCGGCTCCAGAGCGGCGAGGACCTCTACGGCAGCAGCTACCGCGACCGCATCCGGCGCGGCGAAGAGGACGGGGAGCGACTTTAGCCGCAAGAGCGGCCTCTTGCGATGGAACGCCCGAGAGGGTGTGGCAGGCTGCCGTCGATCGGCGATTCACCTCAGCAGGATAAGTTTGATCGTTCCGCTCGCAGTGCCATTCTGCATGCGACCAACGTATACCCCGTTCGCCAGGCCCCGCGCGTCCCACGTTACCACATGATGCCCGGCCGGTAGAACCTCATTCACGAGGGTGGCGACTTCTCGCCCCAGCACGTCGTACATCCGAACCGAGGTGAAACCGCCGACGGATACGTCGTACTCGATGGTCGTGCTCGAACGGAAGGGATTCGGGTAGCTCTGCGCCAAGAGGGACGAGGGCACGCCGTCCGGAGGCGGAGAAACGCTCACGACCACTTCGCCGGCTGTCGTGGTGCGCAGGATGCTGCCGAAATCGCCGACGATGGTTCCGGTGTTCGCATCCGTGAAGAAGGCGCTGCGGAGGACTTGCGACGTCCGGCTCACCTGGCGGGTCCACGTCGCGCCGCCGTCCGAGGTGTGCAGCAACGTTCCGAGCCTACCGACGGCGGTCCCGTTTTGGAGATCGGAAAAGAAGATGCCGTAGAGCGAGATGTTCGTCCCACTGGTCTGGGGCGTCCAGGTCGCACCGCCGTCCGTCGTGTGGAGGATGGTCCCGTTTTCGCCCGCCACCCAACCGTTGGATGCATCAACGAAAGACACGGCGTTGAGAAACCAAGGCGTACCGCTGTTCTGCGGTGTCCACGTAGCACCGCCATCCGTGGTGCGCAGGATCGTGCCGGTTGTAGATACGGAGACGCCGACGGCGGTGCCCGTGTCGGCATCCGTGAAGTCGACGCTGTAGAGCGTCTGAATGATACCGCTGGATTGCGGCGTCCATGTCGCGCCGCCGTTGGTCGTTCGGAGGATGGTGCCGCCGACCCCGACCACCGTGCCTGTGTTGACGTCGGTGAAGTCGACATCGGTAAGCTGGATCGTTGGTCCCGTTCCGCTCTGCTGGAATGTCCAGGTCGTGCCGCCGTCGGTCGTCCGGTAGATGGTGCCGGATTGTCCGACCGCCGTTCCCGTAGTGGCATCGGCAAACGAGACGCCGAACAGGGTGGCTACCGTGGAGCCAACGTGGGGCGTCCACGTCTGGCCGCCGTCGCTGGTACGCAGCACCCGTCCTCCAGCACCGACGACGACCCCATGATCCGCATCGGTGAAGAAGACGTCGTTGTACCAGTCATAGGGACCGGCGGACTGCTCCGTCCAAGTCGCACCACCGTCCGTGGTGCTCGTGAGCGACCCGAGGAATCCCACGGCAAAACCGTGGTCGGCGTCGGCGAATGAAACACCCAATAGCCCGAAAGCGGCGGTACAGGATGCGGCCTGTACAATGACCCATGTGGCCCCGCCGTCCGTCGTGTGCAGCGTGTTGGAGCACGGAAAGCCGAGGCCGACGATCATGCCGTGGCTGGCATCCGCGAAATAAACACTATAAAGCACACCGTTCGTGCCGCTGGCCTGCGCCGTCCAGTTCGCGCCGCCGTCCGACGTATGAAGGATGGTTCCGTTAAAACCGACCACCGTGCCCGTATTCGCATCGACGAAATGCACCCCGTTCAGTATGGTGGTCGTACCGCTGGTCTGCGGCGCCCAGGTCGTGCCGCCGTCGGTGGTGCGAAGAATGGTGCCGTTCCCCCCGACGGCGATCCCCGTATTCGCATCGACGAGCTGAACCGCGTTCAGCCCGCTGGTGGTGCCGCTGGTTTGTGGCGCCCAGTCGATGCCAGCGTTGACGGTCCGTAGGATGGTTCCGTTATCACCAACCGCGACGCCGGTAGACGCGCCGGAGAAGGAGACGCCGTTCAGGATGGCGAACGGCGCTCCGCTCTCCTGCGGATACCACGTGATCCCGCCGTCGCTGGTTCGAAGAATGAGGCCGAAATCGCCGACGGCGGTTCCGTTGCTCGGATCCGAAAACGCGACGCCCCGGAGCCAGCTTGTCGTTCCGCTCGGTTGCTCAGTCCAGGTCGCGCCGCCGTCGGTCGTGCGCATAATCTCCCCGAAAGCGCCCACGGCGACGGCCGTGTTTGCCGAGATCGCTGCGACGGAATAGAGATCACTCCCTTGGGGATGCGGATTCTGCCATTCCCATCCATATTGCGCTGCTACAGTAGATGGGTAGGCGATAATGAAGACGAGTGCCACCAGAGATTTCATGTAGATCCTCCAGTACTGTCTTTCCAACTCCAGTGATCGTGGCCGTTCGAAGTGTCACACGAGAAAGAGCACGGTGCCCCGCGATTCTTAGGCGCGGTTTGGTAGCCCACAGTTCGGCGAGCGGCGTTCGGCATCCGCCGATCGGCACCCTGCTTTCTGGCTACCCTACGCTATTTACGGCGAGAACTGGTTTCGTCAGCGCAGGGGGTGCGGCATTATTTCTCCTAGTGTTTGCTTGCATAAGTGGCCGGGCTCAGAGCCATCGTCGTACGCGCGCTTTGTATTCGGCGTAGGTCGGACCGAACGCCTCCTCCATCTGCCGCTCCTCCATCGGGATCACCCGCCGGTCCACCACGAGGACCGGGAGCGGGAGGAACAGCAACGGCCACACCGCCGCGCTCAGCGCCGACACCCCAACGTAGATCAACGTCAGCCCGACGTACATCGGATTGCGCGTCCACCGGTAGGCCCCCCACGACACGAGGGCCGACGAGCGGCGGTGCGGGACGATCGTCGTGCGCGAGCGGGCGAAGAGGGCCGCGCTGGAGAGGGTGTAGGCGGCCCCGACCCCGATGAGGGCGATGCCGAGCCAGCGGAGCACGCTAGAGAATGGCTCTGAGGCGTGGACGAGGGGGAAGCGGCCGTGGAGGAGGAGGCCGAGGACGAGGGGGAGCACGAAGAGGAGGGGGGGCGGGATGCGCGTCCACCCCCTCGGGCGCGAGGAACCGTTCACGGGACTCCCGTTGGGTGCGGAGGCGCAGGGGCGGCCGGTTATACTTGGCGATTCAAAGTCGGGATCCGGCATCCCCGGAAGACGGACCGCCTATCCCTCGCTCACACATCGGAGAAGGCAAGCCACGAAGTCTCGTGCCTCAGCATAGATGCCGGGCGCGGTGCGCTCACGCGGCCCCGCCACGTTCAGCACACGTACCCCGTTCGCTTGCAGCCAGTCGGCCGCCGGCTCTACGGCGTTCGTCTCCGCGAGATCGACGACGAGCAGGGGCTTCCCGAACGCCCGCGCCGCTTCGACGGTCGTGGCCGTGCCGCCTGTCGGCGCACCACGGGTGAGGACGAGGGTGGCGTCGGCGTCGCGCACGTTCCAGTGCGTGCGCTCGGCGTAGGCCGGGGTCGGCGTCTCGCGGAGTGGGTAGCGGTCAGGAATGGGTCCGTCTTCGGCGCGGCGACCGCGTGGGCACCAACCGCCGCACGCTACGCCGGCTGCCAGCGTCGCATCGAGGGCTGCGCGGTCCACACCGGTCTGTCCGCCAGAGTGAATGACGAGGGGGCGTGCGCTCATGCTGCCGCACAGGAAATTTGACAGACGGTTGCCAAAAAGAACGGCGTGACTCTGTCAGCTTGATAAGGAATAGACATCGGCATAGCGCATGCTATTCGTAGAACTGTACCTATCCGGGCTGCCGTTCTCATCAGCCCGGCGATCATCCACTAAACAAACCGGTCCCGACCATGGCTGTCATGCGCTATAACCGCGGCAGCGACTTCGACATGTTGCGCCGCGAAATGTCCCGCCTCTTCGACGACTTCCTCCCCGCCCGCTCGAACAGCGAGCAGCAGGAATCCACCGTGTGGGAACCCCGTGCCGACCTCTCCGAGACCGACGACGCCTTCGTCATCGCGGTCGATCTGCCAGGCATCACCCGGGACGACCTCGAGATCACGGTCGAAGATGGCACACTTAAAATTTCCGGCGAGAGGTCCATGCGAGAGGAGCACGAGAGCGGCCAGTTCTACCGCATCGAGCGGTTCTACGGCCGGTTCTACCGCTCCTTCAGCTTCGGCTCCAACGTCGACCCCGACCACATCGAGGCCCACTTCGACGACGGCGTGCTCACGGTCCGCGTCGGCAAAGCCGAGGAGCGGAAGCCGCGCCGGATCGAGGTAGGAAGCCGGCAGGAGGTCGAGGCAACTTCGTAAGCGAGGGGCCGTTTCACCTCCGCCTTGGGAGCGCCCCGCCGGCCGGTCCGGTGGGGCGCTTCGCGTTCGCCCGGGCACACCCTTTGCCTTCCCTGCGCTCACATTCCACCCCCACCGTTCCGCCTACGAGCACGCTCATGATGACTCCTACATCGCGCTTCACTGCGCTCCTCGCCGCGGTGCTCTTCGCCACTGTCTTCTCGACTGGACAGGCCTACGCACAGAACGGCGGCGACATCCTCGCCCGCCTCCGCGCGCGCTACGAATCCACCGACGCCCTCCGCGCCCACTTCACGCAGACCATCGGCGACGCTGCGATGGAGGGCACGCTCACCCTGCGCGGCGATGCCTACCGCATCGAGACCGGCGATCAGACCCTCGTCACCGACGGCACGACGGCGTGGGTCTACTCGAAGGCCGACAAGCAGGTGCTCGTCAACGACGCCGTCGCGGATGAAACGGCTTTTTCCCCAGCCGACTTCTTCACCAACTACCCGGACCGCTTCGACGTGCAGGTGCAGGGCAGCGAGGCCATCGGCGGCGTCCGCCACGACCGGCTCAAACTGACCCCAAAGAGCGGGGGAGCGTTTCTCAAGGAGGTCACGCTCTTCGTCCGCACGAGCGATGCACTCCCCACGCGCGTGCAGATCGTGGACGGTAACGGCACCCGCGTCGCCTTCGACCTGCGCGACGTGGAGGTGAACCCACGCCTCAGCAGCGATGTGTTCCGCTTCGTCGCGCCGCAGGGGGCCGAGGTCGTGGACCTCCGCTCGTAAGTCTTCTTCGCAGAGACTTGGACGGGGCGGCCTCGGTCGCCCCGTTTCTTTTATGCGACGCCCCTCCCACCGCCGATGCCCGTGCCGCAACGCCTTAAGTCCATCCTCCTGCAGGTCGGCTCGTTCGTGCTGGGCGGCGGGCTGCTCTGGCTCGCGCTGCGGGGCGTGGACTTCGACGCTCTGGGCGGTGCGCTGCGGGAGGCGAACTACTGGTACCTCCTCCCGCTCGCCGTCCTCCTCCTCGGCTCGCACGCCCTCCGCGCGTGGCGGTGGCAAATGCTGCTCGAAGCCCTCCCCGACCCGAGCGGCCGAGCACGCCGCGCCTCGCTCAAGACGGCGTTCTACTCGGTGATGATCGGGTACATGGTGAACTACGCCGCACCCCGGCTGGGCGAGGTCGCTCGCACAGCGAACCTCGCTTCGCAGACGCGCCTGCCCTTCTCCGGCGTGTTCGGGACGGTCGTCGTGGAGCGGTTGCTGGACGTGCTGATGCTGGCCCTGGGCCTGCTCGTGGCGTTCGTGCTGCTATCCGGCCGGATGGACGTCGTCGCCCCGATTTTTGCGCCGGCGACGGACCTGCTCGCCGATCCCCCTGTGGCGTGGTGGATCGTGCTTGTGACCGGCGTGGCGGTGGTGGCCGGGCTGGCGCTGCTGTTCCGCGCCGTGCTGCGCCGGAGCGCGCGCGCCGAAGGGGCCGCGAGCCGCGCCGTGACTGCGCTCTACTCGTTCCGCGACGGGCTCGCCTCCGTGTTCCGGGCCCGCCGCCGGCTCGGCATCGTCGGGACGACGCTCGCCATCTGGGCGAGCTACCTCCTGATGACGTACATCCCCCTCCAGATGCTCGGCATCCACGGCCTCGGACTGGGTGACACCTGGGTGCTGCTGATGGCGGGGTCGATAGGGATGAGCGTGCCGTCGCCCGGCGGCGTCGGCTCGTACCACTACGTCACGATCCGCACGCTCGAAGGCCTCTTCGGTGTCGCGACGGCACCGGCCACGGCCTACGCCGTGCTCACGCACGCGGCCCAGCTCGTGCTCTACACGACGGTCGGCTTCCTCTGTGTGCTGCTCCAGGGGACGGGCTTCCGCGCCCTCCGCGCCGACACGTCCTCGCCCCGCAGCAACCCGGCCGTGGAGCCGCTCCCGTAACTTCGCCGCTCGCCGTCCGTCCCCGACCCTCCCCTCTCGATGCGCTTTGCCCTCGCCCTCGCCCTCCTGCTCGTCGGCTGCAAACGCGACGCGGTGACGGTCACCGGCACCGACGCGTTCGACCTCACCACGACGACCGTGTCCGCCCTCGATTCACTCGCGGGCTCGGACGTGCAGGTGTCCGTGAACGGGCAGGTGGTCGACCAGCGCGAGGGGGAGCGTGTGATCACGCTGGACGACGGGACGGGACTCGTCCGCGTCGAGCTTCCGGAGACGCTCCCGATGATCGTGGGGCAGCGGCTGTTCGTCCAGGGCACCCTCCGCCGGGAGGACGGCCACCCCGTGCTCGAGGCCGTCGAATGGCTCTACGACTCGACGGCGGTCTCTGTCCGTTCGGAGTAGAGGCACGACCGTTCGGAGGGTTCAGCTTGGGGAGGCTCGGCGTGTGCCGTACCGTTTCATTGCGGCTGCATCCTGCGGCCGCGGGGCCGGGCCACACCACGGCTCGCCCCCGGCACCTAAGGCTCAGCACTCATGGAGTACACATCGCCACACGACTCCGAAAACCCCCTCGAGGGGCTCATCAGCGAGGACGTGTATAACCGCCTCGTCGAGCACAACCTTTTGAACGAGAAGGGCGTCCGCGACTTCTGCATCCGCGAGGCATTCCGCGCCATGCGCCACCGGGACACCCCCGCCTACGAGGCCATCGAGGCCCTGCGCGAGGAGCACCCTTACCTCCAGTTCGACACGATTCGCAAGATCGTCTACGGCCTGCGCAACAAGCACTGAGTCGGACGGCGGCCGAGCGCTCCTCTCGCTGCGGGAAGAAGTCGGACGGTAATGATCCCCGTCCGGCTCCTCAGGGCCGGCCGCGCACCGCTGCGAAGAGCGCGATGCCCGTCGCCACAGACGCGTTCAGCGACTCGGCCGGGCCGCGCATCGGGATCGACACGAGGAAGTCGCACGTCTCCCGCACGCGGGGCCGCAGCCCGCGCCCCTCGCTCCCGATCACGAGCGCGAGCGGGCGGTCCCAATCGAGGGTCCACACGGTTTCCTCGGCTCCCCCGTCGAGCCCGGCTACCCAGTAGCCCCGCTCTTTGAGCTGCAGGAGGGCGTTGGAGATATTCGTGACGCGGGCCACGGGGATGCGGGAGGCCGTACCCGCGCTCGCCTTGAGGGTTGTGGTGTTGAGTGGAGCCATGTGGCTGTCCGGGACGATCACGCCCGCCGCGCCCGCCGCCACCGCGCTCCGCAGGATCGCCCCGAAGTTGTGCGGGTCCTCGATCTCGTCGAGGACGACGAGCACGGGCTTCGTCGCCCGCACCGCGTCCGGATCCTCGGCGATGGCGTGCAGCATCTCCTCCATCACGGCGTAGTCCATCGCCGCCGCCACGGCGACGACGCCCTGATGGTTCACGCCGGGCGCGAGGCTGTTCAGCTTCGCCTGTGGCACGAACTGCACCGGCACCCCGGCCTCCTTCGCCGCCAGCCGCACGGCCTCCATCGACCGGCCGCCTCCGCCCTTCGCCAGCAGCACCTTCTCCACGCTCCGCTCGCCCCGCTCCAGCGCCTCGCGCACCGGGTTGCGCCCCGCGATGATTCCTGTCTCGTCGGCCATGTGGGAAAGGGTAAAGGGTGAGGGGTAAAGGGTGAAGACGGGAGACGCTGCATCCCTCTCACGTATCACGCCTTACGAGCCAACGTCTCGACGCGCTCGTGGAGGTGGGCGACGGCGAGTTCGTGCTCGGGCTTCATGAGGACGGAGCGGAGGATGCGAACGTGGGGTTGATCCGCTTCCAGTTCGGGGAAGCGAGCGCGCATGGCCTCGGCCGGAACGCGGTACACGCTGAGGAAAACAGGGTCCTCCGCGTCCTGCATGGCCCGCTCGAACAGCCGCTGGCTGGCGGCATCCACGGCCGAGAGCGTCGGCTCCGCCGGGCGCGGGAAGAACGTGACGATGTCCGTCTCGGGCGGGAGGTAGAGGTCGAGCACGTCGGACGCCTCGATCCGACCCGTCCAATCGCGGGCGGCGCAGAGGCAGGCGGCGAGGATCGGGCCGAGGCCGTCGTCGGGCCGGAGCGGGAGGGCGCGGAGCGTGAGCCAGAGCGCGCCGGCGGCGGCACCGGGCCGCGAGCATTCGAGCGAGATCTCGCCGAGGTGCAGCGCGTCGGAGGTGAAGTAGGTGTACGGCGAGTCGTGGCTGTAGAAGCGACCAACTGACGGGTTGCGGAAGAGGATGCAGCCGCAGCCGTAGGGCTGGAGTCCGTGCTTGTGCGGGTCCACGGCGATAGAATCGCAGGCGGCGAGCGCGCGGAACGGCTCGGCCGGGAAGTCGGCGGGAGCCGCGCTGCCGGGCTGTGCCATCAGCGTGAAGAAGCCGCCGTAGGCGGCGTCGGCGTGGAGGCGGACGCCGTAGCGGTCGCGCAGCGCCAGCGCCTCGTGGACCGGATCGACCGTCCCGAGCCCTGTCGTCCCCGGCGTGAGGACGACCGTCCCGACGCGGCCGGTTTTCAGTTCGCCTTCGAGCGCGTCGAGGTCGAGGTGCCCGCGCCCGTCGGTGGGAACGACGACGGTGTCGAGGCCGAGCACTTCGCTCATCCGCCCGTGCGTGTAGTGGGCGTCCGCGCTGAAGGCAACGGCTTTGTCCGGATGGAGATGGCGCGCCACCCACAACGCTTCGAGATTCGCGACGGTGCCGCCGCCGGTGAGGTGGCCCAGCGTGTCGGCGGGGAAGCCGAACATCGCCGCCAGGTCGGCGACGACCTCCTTCTCCATCTGCCCCGTCGGCGGGCCGCCGTCGAGGGCGTGGTTGTTCGGGTTGATCCGCATCGCGGCGGCGTAGGCGGCGACGGCGACGGGGTGCGGCGGCTTGAGCATCTGCCCGGCGTAGCGCGGGTGGAAGAACGGGTAGTTGCCGCGCAGCCGGTCGAGGTATTCCCCGAGCGCGGCGTCGAGCCGCTTCGCGTCGACGGCCGAGGCCGGGTGCCGATCGAAATCGCCCCAGCCCTCTTCCCACGCGTCCACGCTCGCCATCGCGCGGGCGAGCAGATCGTGCACGTCGGTATCGCTGTGCGTCGTCACCCTCCGCCCTCGCTGAACAGTTGCTCGAGCGTCGCTTCGAGGTTCGCCCCGCGCAGGTCCGTGCTCGTCGCCACGATCCGCCCGTCCGGCCCGACCAGGATCGGCTTCGGCAGGCCACCCACTTCGAACCGCTCGGCGAGGTCGCCGCTGAAGCCCTCTTCGGCGAAGACGTTCAGCCACAGCATCGGGAACTGCGAGGCGCGGAAGGCGCGGACCTGGCCGGGGCCGTCGTCCATCGAGATCGAGAGGATCTCGAAGCCGCGGGCGTGGTAGCGGTCGTACATCGCCTGGAGGTTGGGCATCTCGGCCACGCACGGCCCGCACCACACGGCCCAGAAGTCGATGAGGTAGGCCCGGCCGAGGAGCGACGAGCGGGAGACGGTGCCCTCGGCGTCGAGGAGCGGGAGCGTGAAGTCCGGCACCGGCGCGCCGACGCGGATGCCGCTGCTGAGGTCGTAGCGCTCGAACAGCGTCGAGGCGATCAGACCGGGGTCGGTCTCGGCGAAGCGGTCCTCTTGCAGGAGGGCGTAGTAGCCCTGCGCCCGTCCTTCCTGCCCGGCGCGGTCCGCCACGTCGAGGCCGTGGAGGAGGGCGTACGCCTGCACGTCGGGGTCGGGGTGCTCGTCGAAGAAGGACTGCGCCGCCCGCTCCGTCGCGGCCGAGTCGGCGCGGAGGGCGAGGTCGAGCGTACGCTGTACGAGCGCCGGGTAGAGTCCCCACAGCGGGGAGTCGGGCTCGATCTCGCGGAGCGTCTGCACGGCAAGCGCCGGGTCCTTCTGCTCCGGCTCTGTCTCGACGCTGACGTAGTTCAGCAGCACGGCCTGCCGGACGGCGGGATCGGTCTCAGCCGCAATGGCGGAAGCGAGGTAGGCATCGGCGGCGGGAAGATCGAACGGTTTCATGGCTGCGTCGAGCGCGGCCTGCCGCTCTTCCGGCGGTGCGCCCTGGGTGCCGAGGATCGCGCGGCGACGGGCTTGATAGACGAGCTCGCTCCGGTTGTCGAGGTCGCGCAGCACGGCCGCCGTCCGAGACGCCCGCGTGCCTCGCTCGGCGAAGTCCACAGCGGGGAGCGCGTCGGAGTGCGACACCCGGCGCGGATCGAACGTGATCGTGACGCTGTCGCCCGTAACGTCGAGCACGGAGTAGTAATCACTGTGACCGTCGAAGACGAGGCGGTCGGAGTCCCTCCCGTTCACGCGGGGGCCGTGGACGTACGCCCCCGAAAGCTGGTAGGCGAGGGTATCCGCTTTCGCCGGAAAGGTCTCGGCGAAGGTTCCGTCGGGCTGCGGCTTGAGCGTTCGGCCGGCCCCGGCGAAATCGCCCCGCGCGCGGATCTCTGAGAGGTCGTCGGTGAGGGGATTCACGGCGAGCCGCACGCTCAGCCCGACCTCCTCCCCTTCCCCGACGTAGAGCGGGAGATCGACCGGGCGGTGGTCGGCCCCCGTGAAGCGGAGGACGACGAAGCCGGTGCGGCCCGTCGGGAGCGAGAACCGCCCGTCCGGCCCGACGGCCGCCGTCGCGGTGGGTGCTGCCGCGCCGGGGGCGAAGGCGTGGACGTGCGCCACCGGCATCGCACCGTCAGCCCCCGTGAGCGTGCCGGTGACGGTCGCGCTGTCTTGCGCGGAGGCAGCGGAGGCGAAGAGAACGAGGGCGAAAGCGAGAATGGAGAGGCGGCGCATACATGCAGGAGGAGGGGACAGAAAGGAAAAGCGATCTAACCCTGGACAGGAACGGGCGCGGGCATACGCCGCTTCCACGTGAGGGCGAGGCCAGCGGCCCCCACCAGCATCAGCCCCACGGCGATTACCATCGCCTGCGTCACCGCCCAGTCGCCGATCTCGAACATCACGACGTTCACGCGGATCTGCTCGATGAGGAAGCGTTCGAGCCCGTTGAGCACGAGGTAGAGCGCGAAGAGCCAGCCGAGTTGGTGCATGTGCTTCCGCACCGCCCACAGCACGGCGAAGAGGGCCGTCGCCATCGCGACTTCGTAGAGCATCGTCGGGTAGACCCCGTCGAACGCGCCGCCGCACTGGGCGACGAGGTCGCGGCCGAGGATGTTGCGGGGGAACGTCTCGCTCCACAGGAACGCGGGCAGCCCGGCCGGCTTGTCGGCGAGGTCGGAGCAGATGCCCCAGTCGCCGTCGCCGGAGAGGTAGCAGCCGATCCGGCCGATGCCGTAGGCCAGCATGAGGCCGGGCGCGACGGCGTCGGCGAGCGCGCCGAAGCGGACGCCCTTGCTGCGGCCGTAGAGCCAGATGGCGATGCCCGCGCAGATGAGCCCGCCGTAGAACGTCAGCCCGCCCGAGGAGAACACCATCCCGGCGGGGTCGCGGACGAAGTC
>JBBSMX010000066.1:0-22139 GCA_038232935.1 Rhodothermales bacterium
AAGCAGATCCCGGAGGAGTTCCGCGAGGTCGTGGTGCTGCGCGACGTGCAGAACCTGGCCTACGAGGAGATCGCCGAGATCACGGGGCTCCCGATGGGGACGGTGAAGAGCCGGATCAACCGCGGCCGCACCAAGCTCCAGAGCCTGCTCAAGGACGTGTACACGCCAAAGGAGAACTGAGCACTATCACATGGCCAAACGGCCGGCGGTGTCTTTCAGGCACCGCCGGCCGTTTGGCCTCAGACCCAGGGCGGGGAGAAGGCGACGTGGCCTTCGAACAAATGGCAAAGGCGGGAGAGCGGGCGGGCACCGTCTTGTTTTCGGTCCAGACGCACAGTAATATCCGAGCCGCCCACGAGGGCGAGATCGGGTCCTTAGCTCAGCGGTTTAGAGCGCTCGCCTCACACGCGAGAGGTCACTGGTTCAAATCCAGTAGGACCCACACCCGGAGGCCAGGCTGCGTGTACGCGGTCTGGCTTTTTTTGTATCGACCCGCCGCTGTGCCAATCTTCGTCTTTGGCGTAGCCGTTTCGGTGAAAGCTATGATGGCACCGGTTTTGACCTAGGCTGGAGCCCGGCCGGGGCGTGACCGGGCGAACGATTTAGGTGGTTCAGTCGTAACGTTGCTGCGTCGCGCTCGATTTCTGAAATAACGCCGTCGCACAAGTGCCACCGTTCGTATCGTCGCACGGCTCCTCTCCCACGCTAGCGCTCACTATCCGTCGCCTCGCCATGTCCATCGCCGACCGTGCTGTCTACGCCACGCAGCCCGCCCCGCTCGCTCACGAGATCGACGCGCTGCTCCGCGCCGCTGAAACTACGCCCATCGAGGGCGAACTCCTCGCCCTCATCGTCCCCGACTCCAACCTCCAACGGGGCGGTCCTGTCTCGGCTGCGGCCTACAAACTGCTCGAAGGGCGCGTCTACGATACCGTGATCATCGTCGCGCCCAGCCATGACGGGGCGTTCGAGCGCCTCGCCATCTGCCGCGTCGACCGCTACCGCTCGCCGCTTGGCGAGGTCTCGATCAACGACGCGATCCGCAACGAGCTCTGCGACGAAGACGACGACATTTTCATCGACGACAAGGGCCATTACCACACCGAAGGCGTCGACGTGCAGCTTCCCTTTCTGCAGCGAGTGCTGAACGAGGACTTCGACATCGTGCCAGTCGTGATGGGGAGCGAGGCCCCGGCCTTCTGCCGCGAGCTCGGCCAAGCGATTGGAGAGGTGATGTACGGTCACCGGATACTCGTCATCGCCTCTGCCGATTTGCTCAACGTCGATGAGACGTCGCTGAAGGAGTTCGAGACCGCACTGGAGGGGTTTGATGTGAGCCGGCTCCTGCACCTCCTCGGCAGCGAGCGGGTCCAGGTCGAGGGTATGGGGGCCGTGATCACGGCAGTGCTGGCAGCCCAGCAACGCCGGGCCAACCGCGCCACCGTGCTCCGCGTGGAACCGCCCCACGACGGCGAGATCGGGGCGATGGCGTGTGCGCTCTGGCGCGAGTGATCGACCAAACTCCGGACCTACGGTAACCCGGCAGGACTTTTTTATGGCGGCCTACGCAGCAGCATTCAACGACCCTCGTCCGGGTGTCACGGTCATCGGGGCCGGGGCGATGGGGCGGGTGCTGGCCGGGCGGTTCCGCGAGCGGGGCTATCCCGTGCTCGCCGTCATCAGCAGGACCCGCGACCGTGCCGAGGAGTTGGCCCACGCGGTGGGGGCACGCGTCGCCTCCGACGGCCTGCACGATCTGCCGGCGGAGTCGCGCCTCGTCGTCTGCTGCATTCCCGACGGCAAGCTGTCGGAGGTGGCGAGCCGGCTAAGCCGGATCTCCCATCCGTGGCGTAAGACCGTGGTGCTGCACACGTCGGGCGCGCTGTCGGCCGAGGTGCTGAGGCCGCTGGCGGCAGAGGGCGCGCGGACGCTCTCGTTCCATCCGCTCCAGGCCCTCACGTCTACGAGCGGTCCGTCGGCGTTGGAGGGGGTTTACGCTGGGATCGAGGGCGAGCCGCCCGCGCTCGCGGCGGGGATCGAACTGGCGGTGGGTCTCGGGATGCGCTACCTCATCCTCACGGCTGGGGCGAAGCCGCGCTATCACCTCGCTGCGTCGATGGCGTCGAACTACCTCGTGACGCTCAATGCCATCGTGCAGCAGATCTTCCAGTCGCTCGACATCGACCGGGCGACGGCGCAGGAGGTGATGGCACCGCTCATCCGCGGGACACTCGACAACCTCGCCACGTCGACGCCGGAGGATTCGCTCACCGGTCCGATCCTGCGCGGCGATCTGGAAACGGTGCATAAGCACGGGTTAGCCCTCCGGCGTCACCTCCCGCATCTCATCCCGGTGTACGCCTCGCTCGCGATGGAGACCGTCACCCTCGCCGTTCGGAGCAGCCGTCTCGATCCGCGCCGCGCCGAGGAAATGCTGGAACTCCTCAACAAGATGGTCACGCTGCCGCTGCCCACTGCTCAGCCGCCCCAGGATCCTGTGAGCTCCGGTCACGAGCGCGTGTGACCGACCTACGATACTTTGCGAATCGCGCGTTGAGCCAGCTACAAGGATCGGTGAAATAGGGAGGATACGGAACTGACGTGCTGTCATCCGGTATGTGCGCGTCCGTTCTGTTTCACTACGGCAAACCCGGCTTATTCGGCCGCTTTGCCCCCGATATGGAAGTTAGTACCCCCCTCGTTGAAGAAGTTAGGGAGCTCGCCGCACGGGCTGTGCGCCAGGGGTCCGTCATCGCATTTCAATCCACGCTGGCCGCCGCCGCGCAGACGGTGCAGCGCGCGCTCCAGCACGAGGTAGCCGTCGAAGCCGCGGCCCTCTCATTGGCCCAGCAGGACGCACTCCACGGAATGACCGGCGAGCTACGCGCCGTCTCCGACGCGCTGCAAGCCTCGCTGGACGAGCAGGGCCGGTGCCTCATGCCGCCGTGCTCCGCCGCGAAAAAGTGGACGGAGCGGCTTGCAAGCAAGGTCCGTGCCCCGCACAAGCCCGAGGTCACGCACCGCCCGACGTGGTGGTTCTCGCTCACCGAGGCCATCGGAACGCTGGAGGAGGGGGCAGATCGGCTGGACGCGCTCGCCTCCGGCCAGCCCGACGATGCCCCCTCTCGCGCACTCGGCCATGCCACGGCCGACCTGCTGCGTGGCCACCAGGACCGCCTCGTCGGTGAGGCGGAGCGCTGGATCAACTGATGCTCCGCATGATTCGGCTGCATCGGCTATTTCCCTTCGTGCTGCTGGCGGCCGTCGCCGCGGGCTGCGCCGGAACGAAACGAGCGTCCGCACCCCTGCCGCCGCCGTTGCCCGCCACGAACTACTACGAGATCGCCACTCCGGCCGGTGCGCTCGTGGTTCGGCTCTCGGACGAAACGCCGATCCACCGCGACAACTTCAAAAAGCTCGTCGCCGAGGGGTTCTACGATGGGACGACGTTCCACCGCGTCATCCGTGGCTTCATGATCCAGGGCGGCGACCCGGACTCGAAGGACGACGATCAGGCGAACGACGGGCAGGGCGGCCCAGGTTACACCCTCCCCGCTGAGATCGTCCCTGGCATGACGCACACGGTGGGCGCGCTCGCGGCGGCACGGCAGGGTGATCCGATGAACCCGGAGCGGCGCAGCAGCGGGAGCCAGTTCTACCTTGTCACCGGCGACGCCGCGCACCTCGACGGGCAATACACCATCTTCGGTTACATCGTCGAAGGGTTCGACGTGCTGGAGCGGATCGGGCAGGCCGAGACGGCACGATCCACCGGTGCTCGCGTGCCGCCCGCCCTGCGCGACCAGCCGTTTGAGCCCATTCCGATGCGGATCCGTCCGTTACCGGACTATGCGGAGACGGCTGGCTGAACCGGCTCCCGTATTCATTGTATGTAGAGAGGCACTCCACCGGGGTGCCTCTATTTTTATCGCCCCGCCCCATCACCCGAAGCCCCGCACGCCATGTCCGAACGGACAGAACAGGAAGACGTACGCCGCCAGTCCCTCGCCACCCTCCGCGACCTCGGTGTCGATCCGTATCCCGCCACTGGCTGGCCCGTCATCGCCCATGCCGCCGACGTGCTGGAGGACTTCGACGATGCGCAGCATCAGCCAGACGACGAAGGGAATACGGAAGGCGAGCCACTGCGCGTCTCCATCGCCGGGCGCATCACGTCAAAGCGGGTGATGGGGAAGGCGTCGTTCTTCAACGTGCAGGACGAGAGCGGGACGATCCAGGTCTACGCCCGCCGCGACGACCTCCCCGAAGGGTTCTACAACGACGTGTTCAAAAAGCTGATTGACATCGGCGATATCGTCGGCGTCGAAGGGTTCGCGTTCCGGACGCGGATGGGCGAGGTCTCCATCCACGCTGAGCGGCTGGAGTTGCTGGCGAAGGGCTTGCGCCCGATCCCGTTCCCGAAGGAGGTCGACGGCGAGGTGTTCAACGAGGTCACGGACAAGGAATTCCGCTACCGCCAGCGCTACGTGGACCTCGTCGTCAACCCCGACGTGCGCGCCGTCTTCAAGCAGCGCGCCGCGATGATTGCTGCGATCCGCCGGTTCCTCGACGAGCGGGGCTATGTCGAGGTCGAGACGCCCGCGCTCCAGCCGCTTTACGGCGGCGCGGCGGCGCGGCCGTTCACGACGCACCACAACGCGCTCGACATGCCGCTCTTCCTCCGCATCGCCGACGAGCTCTACCTCAAGCGGCTCATCGTCGGCGGGTTCGACGGGGTATACGAGATCGCGAAGGACTTCCGCAACGAGGGGCTCTCGCGCTTCCACAACCCGGAGTTCACGATGCTCGAACTCTACGTGGCGTACAAGGACTACCAGTGGATGATGGACCTCGTGGAAGAACTCGTCGAGCGCGTCGCCACGGCGCTGCACGGCAAGCCCGAGGTGCAGGCGGGAGAGACGACGATCTCGTTCGCGCGCCCGTGGAAGCGGATTCCGCTACTCGATGCCATCGAAGAGAAGACCGGGCACGACCTGTACCAGAAAGACCGCGACGAAGTCGCCTCCGCCGCGAAGTCACTCGGTTTGGAGATCGACGACACGATGGGGACGGGCAAGCTGATCGACGAGATCTTCGGCGCGTTCGTCGAGCCGCACCTCATCCAGCCGACGTTCGTCACCGACTACCCCGTCGAGCTGTCGCCCCTCGCGAAGCGGCACCGCGAGAAAGAGGGACTGACGGAGCGGTTCGAAGTCATCTGCAACGGGAAGGAGATCTGCAACGCCTTCTCCGAGCTGAACGACCCGCTCGACCAGCGCGCCCGCTTCGAGGAGCAGGCTCGCCTCGCGCAAGCCGGCGACGACGAAGCCGTCCGGCAAATCGACGAGGACTTCCTCCGCGCGCTCGAATACGGCATGCCGCCCACCGCCGGCCTCGGCGTCGGCATCGACCGCCTCGCGATGCTGATGACCGGGCAGGACTCGATTCGCGACGTGATTCTGTTTCCTCTGATGCGGCCTAAGCGGCGTATGGAGTTCGGTATCTGGAAGGAGGGGGAACGGTATGTGTGGAAGCTGATCTGGGATGGGAACAAAGAGATGCTGCGTTCAACTCACAGCTTTGATGAGGAGCGTGAGGCTCGCTCATCTATCGAGGATTTCAAGAAGCTCACACGCAACGCCATTGTGGCTCACTCGAAAGGAGTGTTCGATTGGGAGCGCGTGAATCAAGTGAGTCCGTCAGAGTGGGAATGGGAGGTTCTTAACCGGAATGGCGAAGTTGTCGCCCGGTCGCAAGTCCATGGCAGCAAAGCTCCAGTTCAAGAAGCAATTACCCTTGTGAGCAATGGTGCTCCTTTTGCTCCTGTTTTCGATGCCCTAGCCGAGGAGAGTTACATCTAGTGCGCCACGGCCGCACGGCCCACTCAGCCCAAGCGGACGAGCGCTCCGGCTACGTCGAGCTCGTCCGCGCGAACGCGAACTTCCGGCGGCTGTGGGCGGGCAACGTCGTCTCGCTCTTCGGCGACTGGTTCAACACCATCGCGCTCTACCGCACGGTCGAGACGATCTCGGGCTCGCCGCTGGCGCTCGGGTTCGTGTTCATCGCCAAGCTGCTGCCGCTCGCCCTCGCCTCGCCGGTGGCGGGGCTGCTCGTGGACCGGCTGAACCGCCGCCGCGTGATGATCGGAGCCGACCTCGTGCGGGCGGTGATCGTGCTCGGCTTTTTGCTCGTCCCGCTCGGCGGCGGGCTCGTGCTGCTCTACGCGCTCACGACGCTGCAAATCGTCGTGAGTGCCGTGTTCAACCCGGCCAAGAGCGCCTCGCTGCCAAATATCGTCGCGGACCGCGAACTGCTGACGGCGAATGCGCTGATGTCGGCGACGTGGTCCACGATGCTGGCGATTGGCGTGGCCGTCGGCGGGATCGCTGTCGAAGTCCTCGGGCCGCAGGCTGTGTTTGTGATCGACAGCGGGACGTACCTCGTCTCGGCGTGGTTCATCTTCCGCACGGTGATTCCGCAGGACACCGAAGCGGTGGTGCCTACGGCGACGCCGGTCCGCGACGGGCTGCGGAAGATCGTCGAGGGCTGGCAGCGGCTGCGCGAGGTGCCGAGCGTCGGGCGGATCGCGCTTGCGAAGGCTATGTGGGCCATCGGCGGGGGCGCGCCCGTGTTTATGCTGGTGCTCCTCGGCGAGGCGCTGATGCCGAATCGACCGGCGCTCGGCATCGGGCTGCTGTTCTCGGCGCGGGGGATCGGGACGGGGATCGGCCCCGTCGTGGCGCGGGCGTTCTTCGCGGACGAGACGCGGTGGCCGGCGCTCCTCGGCGTGTGCATCGTGCTCAGCGGGCTCGGCTACCTCGCCGTCAGCGTGGTCGGCTGGATCGGGGCGGTCGCGGCGTTCGTGCTCCTCGCCCACGCCGCGAGCGGGGCCAACTGGGTGCTCTCGACGGTGCTGCTGCAGATGCGCACAGAGGACCGGTTCCGAGGCCGCGTCTTCGCCACGGACTGGCTGCTCGTCACCCTCGTCGAGTCCGTGTCGGTGCTCGTCGCGGCGCTGCTGCTGGAAGCCGAGGTGGCGAGCTTGCGGACGCTGTTCTTCGCGTTCGCCGCCGTGCAGGTGCTCACCGGCATCGGGTGGCTGCTGACGGTCGTGCCGCGCGAGCGGCGGAGTGAGTGTGGGAGCAAGCAAAACCAACAAAGGTAGCGAGGCCGTCGCGCTCCGGGCCGACTCCTTCTGTTCACCGTCCTCTGTTCACTGTGCTACAGGGCGCGTTGGCAGCAAGTTTGATCGGGAGAGAGGGTTACGTGCACACCTGCGTATCCACGCCGTATCCGCCCTTTCATCGCGACCCGCCCCGATGACCGCTACTAATCGTAATGCTCTCGTTCCGAACAGACCCCACCATCGGGAGGCGGAACCCGGCCCGGCTGCGACGGAGGAAGCGTGTGAAGCACACTCAGCACACGGCGTAACCGGAGCGGTGAAGGGCACATCGGACATGTTCGAAGCCCTAGCGCGGGACCTTCCGGTACCGCTCGTGTGCATGCGCCCCGACGGCACGCTCATGTACACCAACCGCGAGGCGGCGCAGCTCACCGGTTACCCCATCGCTGCGATGCTCGGCCGGCCCTTCTGGCTGGAGGTCACGTACTCCGAGGATAGGCATCGGCTGACGAGCGCGCTCCGCGCTGCGGCCCGTGACGGACACGCGGAGACGAGCGTCCGCTTTCAGACGAAAGACAGCGCGATGCACCGGATCGACGTGCATCTCCGGCGCATCGGGGGAGGGGACGAGATCTGCGGCGTGATCGTCGACGTGACGGAGCAGGACGAGGTGGCCGCAGCGCTGTTTCAGAGCGAGATGCTCTACCAGACCTTTCTCGAACAGAGCCCGATCGGCATCGCCCACCTCGACGCGGAGGGCATCGTCACGTTCGAAAACCACCGGCTCCGGACGGTCACGGGTGAAGACGCCGCTGCCGCGTGGATCGGCCGGACCCTGAACGAGATTGGCCACCTCGACGAACGGGTGCATCCGCTCTCGGCCCGGATGCTGGCGGAAGGCACCTCGTTCGCCGAAGACGAGTTCGTCATCGTCCGCAGCGACGGGAGCCGCCGCTACGCTCAGATCCACGGGGCCGCCATCCGGCACCCCGAGAACGGCATCATCGGCGGGGTGCTGATGCTCTTCGACGTCACCGAGGAGTACGAGCGCGAAGAGGAGCTACGGGTGCTTCAGCGCTACGACATAGCCGGGCTGGCACTGCGGGATGCCGCCTTCGCCTCGAACCACCACACCTTCCTCGGCGAAGCCGCGCGCATCCTCGGCGCGACGGCGCTCGCCGAGCGCGTCCTCGTCGTGCTGCCCGACGAAGGGGCAGATGGCTACATCGAGCGGGCGCGCTGGGCCTGTGATCCCGAGGATACGACGGCTCCGCTTCGGCTGGACACAGAGGCGTGGAACGCCCTTTCGCAAGGCGATACGAACGCGGTGCAACCGAACGCGGTGGCCGAGCTGGCAGGCGGAAAGGATGTCGTGGTCCTCCCATTTGCGACGGAGGACGAGCAGGCCGGGATGCTCCTGCTCGTCAGCGCCCGAGAGGAATCCGAGTGCTGGGTTCCCGCCGAACGCCGCGCCCTCCGCCGTCTCGGCGTGCTCTTCGAAACGCTCTGGGGGTGGATGCTCGCCGAGGCGCGCTACCGGCAGGTGGTCTCCTCCGTCGAGGACAGCCTGTTCTCCTTCGCGTTCACGGAGGACGGGGAGCGGTGCTACTCCTTCGCTACGCAGCAAATGGAAACCCTGACGGGCTACTCGACGGAGGAGCTGCTTGCAGGCGATCTCTCGTGGAGCAGAGAGGTCGTCTACGCCGAGGACCGAGAGGCCGTTGCGCAGCACGACCACCTGCTGCGCAACGGGCACGAGAGCCGGCTGGTGTATCGTATCCGTACGGCGCAGGGCGGCATCCGCTGGCTCCGCGAGAGCGCCACGCCCGGCCGCGACCGGTCCAGCCTCGCCGTCGTCGCCGGCACGCTCTCGGATGTGACCGAGGCCAAGGAGGCCGAGACGTCGCTGATCCAGGCAAAGCAGGACGCCGAGTCCGCGACCCGGATGAAGTCCACGTTCCTCGCGACGATGAGCCACGAGATCCGGACGCCGCTCGGGGCCATCAGCGGGTTCGCCGAGCTTCTTCTGGAGGAGGTCGAGGCGATGGACTATTCTCCACCGGAAGTCACCGAGTTCGCCTCGACGATCCGCACGAGCACGAAAAAGGTGCTCCGCCTCGTCAACGACCTGTTCGACCTCGCGAGCTTGCAGAGCGGGCGGATCTACGTGGACCGAGCACCGGTGGCGCTGCACCCCATCATCACGCAAGTAGCACTCGGCCACGCGAAGACGCTCGCCGAGCACGGCGTAGACCTCGCCGTCGACCTCGCCGTGAGCGATCCCATTGTGCTGGGCGAGGCGCGGCGGATCGAGCAGGTCGCGGAGCACCTGCTTTCGAATGCCGTGAAGTTCACCGAGGAGGGACGCGTACGCATCGCCACGGGCGTCCGAGAGGGCACCGTACACATTACGGTGGAGGACTCGGGCATCGGGATCGCGCCGGACTACATCGAGGACCTGTTCGAGCCGTTCTCGCAGGAGGACCACCGGCTCAACCGGAATTACGAGGGGTCCGGGCTCGGCCTCGCCATCGTGAAGCGCCTCGTTGAGGCCATGAACGGGACGATCACGGTAGAGAGCAGGAAGGGCGAGGGCACGCGGTTCGAGGTCACCTTGCCCCGTGCGGACGACTGATGCGCCCACGAGCGCCTCGCTCAGGGCTCACGTTCTTCCCGCTCTGCCCGCTCGACGTTCGCCAGCGCGGCCCGTACGTTGCGCTGAAAGCCCTCGAATTTCGCCCGCTTGACGGGGCTCTTACGGAAGCGCGCCCGGAATGCTTCGAGATCGAGCTCGACCCACTCGCGCAGCTCCGTGTCGGTGATGCCGGGGCGGGGGAGGAAGCGCGGCTCGGCGGTGGGGCGGCTGAACTTGTTCCACGGACACACGTCCTGGCAGATGTCGCAGCCGAAGATCCAGTTGCCGACCTCGCTGTCCATCCCTTCCGGTAACTCCGCGCCTCGGTGCTCAATCGTGAGGTAGGAGATACAGCGGCTCGCGTCTATCTGGTACGGCGTGTCGAGGGCACCGGTGGGGCAGGCGTCGAGGCAACGGGTGCATGAGCCGCAGTAGTCCGGCACCGGCCCGTCCGGCGGCAGGGGCACGTCCACGATCAGTTCGCCGACGAAGAAAAACGACCCCAGCGTCCGGTTGAGCAGCATCGTGCTCTTGCCGATCCAGCCGAGCCCGCTCTGCGCCGCCCAGGCCTTGTCCAGCACGGGAGCGGAGTCGACGAACGCTCGCCCCGAGATGCCGCCCACCGCTTCGTCGAGCCAGTGGTATAGCGCGTGCAGCTTCTCTTTCAGCACCTCGTGGTAGTCGTCCCCCCACGCGTAGCGACTGATCTTCCCGACCTCCGGCTCCGGGGTGGGGTCCACGGGCTGATAGTAGTTATGGAGCACGGATATCACCGACCGCGCGCCGTCGACGAGCAGGCGCGGGTCCACGCGCTTGTCGAAGTGGTTTTCCATCCACGGCATGGCTCCGCCGGGGCCTCCGTGGCGGCCTTCGAGGAGCCACTGCTCCAGCCTCGCTGCCTCGGCGTCCAGCCGCTCCGCTTTGGAGATCCCGCACGCATCAAAGCCGAGGCGGTGTGCCTCCGCTTTGAGCGCGTGAGCGAGGCGCTCGCGGGCGTGCTGGTCGAAGCCGGGCATAGTTGGGTAGGGGCAGAGGCCAAAGTACGGACCTCAGTACAGGACAAACGTCGTATGGACCGCGGACGGCCGACGGCAGACCGCGGTCTGAGGCAAAACAAGCGGTCGGCGGTCCGCCTGCGGTCTCGTTCGGACGATTTCAAGCCTTGTCGTCTACGGAGGGTACGGACATAAAGAAAGGCGGGCCTGCAGAGCGTTCGCTCGTGCAGACCCGCCTTCCAAACTACCTGCTTTTCAGCAGAGGAGGGACGACTTACATCCCGTCGTCATCCATGTCCATGTTGTCATCCATGTTCATGTCGTCGTCCATGTCCATGTCGCTGTCGATCTCGGAGCACGGAACGGGGATGGACTCGGCGCGGCGGCTGCCGGCACCCTGGTCCTCCTTGTAGTTGTCGTCCGGAGCGACACCGAGACCGCGGGCGCGGAGGCGGCTCGCGTTGATGCCATTCTGGACGTAGTACGCTTCGACCGCTGCAGCACGGCGCTCGGAGAGGCGGAGCTTGTTCTGCTCGCGGCTATCCGTGTACCCGTTGATGATCACGCAGATGTCCGGGCAGCGCTCCAGGACAGCGATGTTCTCGTCGAGACGGCTCATGGCCTCCTCATCGAGCGTGCTCATGTTGCGGTCGAAGTAGACCGTGTTGAGGTCCGTGACCTCGTCGCAGAAGCGATCCACGACGGTGACAGTCAACGTACACGTATCGGTGCCGGTCTCGTTCGTCGCCGTAAGGGTGACGTTGTAGGTGCCGACCTCGTTGTAAGCGTGCGTCGCGTTGAGCGTATTCGCCGTGGTGCCATCGCCGAAGTTCCACGCGAACGTGAGCGGGCGGGCACCGGTGGCGGTCGCCGAGAAGTTGACCGTCTCGCCGACGTTGGCCGTCATCGGACGGGCAGCGCACGCGGAGAGGACCGGGGGTTCGGCCGCGTTGACTGTGACGAGGCAGGTCTCAGTGTCAGAGTTGTTCGGGCCGGTCGCGGTGAAGGTGACGGTGTACGTCCCGGCGGCGGAGTAGCTGTGCGTCGCTACGAGGCCAGCCGAGGACGCGCCGTCGCCGAAGTCCCACGCATAGGTGAGCGGGCCGGTGGCATCGTCGTTCACGAAGCCCGTGAACGTGCCCGCCTGACCGACTTCCAGCGACGTGGCGCAATCGATGGTCGCTTCGACATCGACGCCCGCGCCGCGGAACCAGAAGCGAGCACCGCCGCCGATGAGGGCGAGCCAGTCAAAATCGGCCTTGTCGGCGGGGGTTTGGGCGTCCGTGCCGTCGATGGCGTTGTCCGGGAAGAGGAAAGCGCCGTTGCCCTCGAGGAAGAGGGAGAACTTGCGGCCGATGAGCAGGTCCACGCCGCCGCCGACGAGGGGTCCCCAGCCGTCAGTGGTTTCCACCGTACCGGGTGCCGCGTCCGTGACTTCGCTGTAGTCCGGCTCGAACGCGTAGCTCACGCCGAGCTTGACGTACGGCGTGATGCGCGAGGAGGGGAAGACGAAGTAGCGAAAGGCCGCCTGGATCTGCGAGCGGGACTCGACGACATCGGTGAACTGACGATTCTCGTCGTCTGCATTGCCGAAGAACTGAAGCTCCGGGTAGTTCCCGTAGTTGAAGGCGACGCCGAAGGCGAGCGAGGGGGTGAACTGGTAGCCGATCTCACCGGCTGCGGCGTAGCCGGGTTTATCGAGGATGCTACCGGCATCGAACTCGTTATCCGGGTTTCCGTCGTTATCGCCGCCGTAGAGGCCGAGGCCGCCATAGGCGCTGATGTAGGGCGTCTTGAACGGGCGTGCGACCTGGGCTTCCGCCACTGTGGCGAAGAGCAAGAAGGTTGCGCAAGCCAGCAAGAGCGGAGATTGTAGACGCTTGGTCATAGTGTCTTCTCCTTGGGGTGTGGTTCGGGTGACAGGGGAATGGGCAGGAGTCCGGTAGAGCCGGACTGAATTCGCACAGGGTGCAGGAAGAGCCTGACACTTAAGTATGCGAAATTATACGGTGACATGCAATGAAACGGCCAGGTTCGAGCGCTTTTCTACGGGATGTGCTGAGAGGTAGAAAGGCCGTGCCGTTGCAGTACTAAGGGGTGCGGAGTCAAATTCCGGGGGTGCTGTATACACCGTTTTGGCCGGTTTCTGGGCATCCGGGTGCCGCGTCAACTGAGAATCGGGAGGCGCGGTTCCGTGCGAACAGGTGGGTCTAGGGGTGGTGCGGGTTAGGACGGTCGCCACAACGCGCTGGCAAACCGGGTAGAGGGGCTCGGTGGAACGGGGTGTGAAAGAGCGGACCCTCTACACAAAATAGCCCACGCTGCTAAAGTGGTGCAGCGTGGGCCGTAGAGCGCTTAGAGCGCGTTTACCAGTTTGTCCAAGTGGCTCTTCGTGTGAGCCGCCCGGTTGGAGGTGATAACGCGTTTCGTAGCGAGACGGTCGAGGTAGCCCTTGACTTCGTTAAGCAGAGGCTCGGCTTCGGTCTTGTCGTCCATGGCCTCGAGCCGCTTGACCATCGTGCGCACGCGCACCTTGTGATAGCGGTTACGGGCGCGGCGCTTCTCGTTCTGGCGGACGCGCTTCTCGGCAGACTTGTGCTGGGGCATAAAAGGGAGCGTTGATTCAGGAGCGGCCGTACGCAGGTTCTTGGTACAGGATTAACACCGCCGGCCGACGAAGACGCTAATTTAGCACGCCGAGTTTGCGGAAACAATGAAATGAGGTGCCCTACTCGTTAAGCCTCGATAAAAGCGCCGGCTCTTATGACGTCCTTCCTGCTGGACCTTGCCACAGGCTCAGATGAACCTCGCACCGTGATCGTCGTGGACGAGAGCGGAGTGGAGCACCCGCGCCAGTATCAGGTTCGCCCACGCCACCTCCTCTACCTCGTGGCGGCAGCGTCGGGGGTGCTAGCCGTTTTCCTGCTCGCACTCGTGCTGTTGACGCCGCTGCGCACGCTCGTCTTCGGCCCGGATCCCGAGGTGCTCCGCGAAACCGCCCGGCTCAACACCATTCGCGCCGCTGCGCTCGAAGACTCCCTCGCGCTGCAGGACGAATACCTCGCCCGTCTCCGCAGCGCGATCGTCGGGGAGCCCCATACGACGGCCGAAGCTGCCGAGGAGCAGGACGCGGCGGTAGCGCCAGTAGATACGACCCCGCTTGACGCGCCGGCGCGTCCCCGCTCTGACGACTGGGCCGATCACGAGCAGCCAGCCCTCTCCCTCGGCCGTCTCGCCGCGGACCGCCGCGCTGCGTTCTCGGGCTCCGCTGCCGAAGCCTACCTCTCCAGTCTCCAGTTCCCCGCGTTGCCGCCGGTCGAAGGGTTCTTCGCGCGCGGGTTCGACGCCGCGCGAGGGCACTACGGCCTGGACGAGGCCGTGGAGGAAGGCACGCCCGTGCGGTCTATCGGGGATGGGTACGTCGTATTCGCCGATTGGACGAACGACGGCGGCTACGTCGTTGCCGTCCAACACGCCGACGGCTATCTTTCCGTCTACAAGCACAACAGCCGACTCCTGAAACGCATCGGCGACCGGGTGCGAAGCCGGGAAGCCGTCGCTCTTAGCGGGAACACCGGCGAGATCACGACCGGTCCTCACCTGCACTTCGAGCTATGGCGGAATGGGCTGGCGCAGGACCCCCGGCTTTACCTCATCGGGCTATAGCTTCTGCCTATTCGAGGCGATACGTTCCCCGTACCGCTTTCGAGAGGACGAAACGCAAAGCGTAGATCCGGTAGCGGGTCGCCTCAGCGAAGCCTTGTAGCGTTGTATCCATCACGTTTAACGGACTACGCACCATGGCCCTTTTTAGAAACAACAACAACGAGTCTCCCATGGCGAAGCAGCGAAGCAGCGCTCCGGCCCCTCCGGGGCAGGTCAACATCATCGGGCAGGGGACCGTCATCGAAGGCGGGCTCAAAGCCAAGAGCGACGTCCGTATCTCCGGCAAGGTGATCGGCAACGTGAACGTGGAAGGCAAGACCGTCGTCACGCCGGAAGGGGTGGTGGAGGGGGAGCTGCGCTCGTCCCACGCCGACATCGCCGGGCGCATCGAGGGGGAGGTGTTCGTGCAGGAGAGGCTCGTGCTGAAGGACTCGGCGGTGGTGGAGGGCAACATCCACACAGCCAAATTGGTGATCGAGGACGGCGCCGCGTTCTCAGGCTCGTGCAACATGGGCGGCA
This sequence comes from Rhodothermales bacterium, assembly GCA_038232935.1. Lineage (GTDB taxonomy): Bacteria > Bacteroidota > Rhodothermia > Rhodothermales > JANQRZ01 > JBBSMX01. Next base: position 14,942 of record JBBSMX010000066.1, read on the forward strand.
CGGTACCGAAGCCCGGCCCCGTCGGCAAGCTCAACGCGCCCGCCTCGGAGGAGCGGAGCGAAAGCAAGCGGGGCGACCGTCCCACCGACCGCCCCGCCGCCCCGCCGCAGCCGTAGCCCGTCATGGAAGAGAGGCGGCCGCCCAAGAAGCCGACGAGCATGCTCGGCAACTCGATGGGCGACGCCGCGCCCTACCTCGGGCTCGGCATCGAGATCATGATCTCGATGGTGTTCTTCGTCGTGCTTGGCTACTTCGCGGACCGCTGGCTCGGCACGGCGCCCTGGCTGCTGATCGTGGGTGCCCTCCTGAGCCTCGTGGCGACGGGGGTGACGCTCTACCGCACGGTCCGAGAGTTGGATGCGGCGAGCGCTCGGAAGCGGAAGAAAGGAGGCGAAGAGCCGCCACGGAAATGAGTTGCTGAGGAGTCAAGCCGGGTAGACGTGCCCCCCGATTTATCCGCTTTCTGACCCGTTGGCTCGTTCAATCCTCCGCTCTTAGACGGGATTTCACCACCTCTCCCCGGCCCCTCCAACACCCCCGCCCGTAAATTGCGGCCCTGCTCGCCAGAGCGCTTAACCGACCGACGCGCAGCCTTCCTCCCGTATGACTCCCGACGTATTGCTGGGTCTGACTTTGGGGGGCGGCATCGGTCTGCTGAACGCGACGGCGAGCTACGGGCTCTATCGCCTCGTCCGGGGCCGCTCCGACAAGACGTTCTACGCCGTCGTCTTGCTCGGCCTGCTCGGACGGCTCGGCATCGCTCTCCTTCTCGTGGCACTGGTCCTCATGCTGGTGCCCGTTCATTTTTTTGCCTTCACTGGCGCGCTGCTCGTTAGCGTCGTCGTTGGCCTCGTTACCGAGACGCTCCTGATTCATCGGGGGCAGACGAGGTCGGCCGACGGAGCCGCCGCTTCACCCCGCACAACGCTGTGACGATCCGGTCCCTCCGCGCGCTGCTGCTCTGCACCCTCGCCTTCGCGGCGACCGCGTTCGCTGCTGCCCCGGTCGCAGGGCAGGCTGACGACCACGCCGCTGCCGACTCGGCAGCCGAGCACGTTGACGCCGAGCACGAAGAAGCTGAATCGCTCGATGCCATCGGCCACACGATGGACGGCAACTACCTCGACTTCTCCCCGATTGGGATCGTCGAGCTGCCGCGCATCTTCCTCGTTCGCGACGCCGACGGCGGGCTCGGGCTGGAGTTCTATGGGAGCACCGAAGCCGCGCTCCGCTCGGGTCACTACGAGATGGTCGGCGGGCACGGCGAAGGCGAGGTCCATGCCGAGAGCGACCTCCACGGCGAAGCCGACGTGGCCGGCGACGCACACGGCGCGGCCGAGTTCGGCGCGGGCGAGCCGCCCACCGACAAGCTGACGATCACCCAGGAAGTCTTCGACCAGCACGAGTACCTCCACGCCGGGATGGCACGGGTCGGCGGCGACGTGCTCGTGGACTTCTCGATCACGCGGCACCTCCTCTTTGCGCTCCTCGCGGGCCTCATCCTCTGCCTCCTCTTCATCCCGGCGGCGAACCGCTACAAGCGCGGCATCGGCCGGACCGAGGCCCCGCGCGGGGCGAAGCAGAACCTGCTCGAAACCCTCGTCCTCTACATCCGCGACGAGATCGCCCGGCCCAACCTCGGCGACAAAGCAGATAAGTACCTCCCGTACCTGCTGACGATCTTCTTCTTCGTCCTCGTCTGCAACCTCCTCGGCCTCGTCCCCTTCGGCGCGACGGCCACGGCCAACATCTCCGTCACGGCGACGCTCGCCGCCTTCACGTTCATCATCACGCAGTTTTCCGGGTCGAAGGATTACTGGATGCACATCTTCAATCCGCCGGGGATTCCATGGTTCGTCAAGCCGATCATGATCCCCATCGAGATCATGGGGCTCTTCATCAAGCCCTTCGCACTCGCGATCCGGCTCTTCGCCAACATGCTGGCGGGGCACCTCGTGATCCTCAACCTGATCGGGCTGATCTTCGCCATCCGGGTCCTCTTCGGCGACGGCGCCGGCTGGGGCATCTCGGTCCCGAGCGTCGGGCTGACGCTGTTCATCTCCCTGCTCGAACTGCTCGTGGCCTTCATCCAGGCGTACGTCTTCACGATCCTGAGCGCCCTCTTCATCGGGATGGCCACGGCCGAGCACGAGCACGACCACGATCACTCCGAAGACCACCCGATCACGGCGCACGACATTGCCGTTTCGCAGTCGAATGGGCAGCCCGTCCACAAGCAACACGCCCGGACGGTTGGTACGGAGGCGGCGCTCTCACCCACCTGAGCCCTGCGCTTCGCGACGGCTTCCCCGAACGTTCGCCTCGCTTTGACAACTTGCGAGCCTCGCGCTCGTCACCCCTAACAACCCCCCTACACCCAACACGAGTTTCTACAATGGACGCTGTTTCTCTCGCATGGCTTGGTGCCGGCCTCGGTGCCGGCCTCGCCACTATCGGTGCCGGCATGGGCATCGGCCGCCTCGCTGCCAGCGCGCTTGAGGGCGCGGCCCGTCAGCCCGAGGCCAGCGGCGACCTCCGGACCACGATGATCATCGCCGCGGCCCTCATCGAGGGCGTGGCGTTCTTCGGTCTGGTGATCTGTATCCTCCTCGTCTTCAAGACGGCCGTCTAAGCGGCCACTCTTTCGAAAGCGACACCCCCGCGCGAAGAGGGGCGGCCAGCGCGGCAGCACGCCGCGCCGGCCGCTCTCCCTTTCGATCTCCGACTGTCCCGGCCCGCCCTCTGCCGTCCCGATTATGATCTTCTTCCTCGCCCAGAGTAGCCCGCTCGCGCCCAACCTCGGGTTGATCTTCTGGATCGTGATCTCGTTCCTGCTGCTGCTCTTCGTGCTGAGCAAGTACGCCTGGGGGCCGATCACGGCCGCCCTCACTGAGCGTGAGCAGACCATCGAAACCTCGCTGACGCGTGCCGAGAAGGCGCTCGCCGAGGCTAAGCAGCTCGCCGCCGACAACGAGAAGGCCCGGCGCGAGGCGGAGCTCGAAGCGCAGAGGATCATGCGCGACGCCCGCGAGGCCGCCGAGGCTTCGCGCGCCGAGCAGGTGGACAAGACCCGCCAGCAGATCCGCCAGATGCAGGCCCAGGCCGAGTCCGAGATCGAGCGCGAGAAGCAGCAGGCCCTCGCCGAGCTCCGCGCCGAAGTCGCCGATCTCGCGATCCTCGCCGCCGAGAAGATCCTCCACGAGAACCTCGACGCTGGCCGTCAGAAGAAGCTCGTGCAGGACTTCATCACCGACCTTCCGAAAAACTAGTTCTGGGTTGGAGGTGGTGGGTTTTGAGTAGTTCCCCCACAACCTCGAACCGCTAACCCCCAACCTGATGAGCGACGCAACGGTAGCCCGCCGCTACGCCCAGGCCCTCTACCAGGAGGCCGAGGCCACCGGCCAGGCCGAGCGCATCGACGAGGACATGAAGGGCGTGCAGGAGAGCCTGGACGCCTCGCGCGAGCTCGACCTCTTCTTCCGGAGCCCCGTCATCGCCCGCGAGAAGAAGGAGGCCGTCATCGGCAAGCTCTTCGACGGGAAGGTGGCCCCGCTCATCGTCCGGCTCATGCGGCTGCTCGTCCAGAAAGGCCGCGAGGACATCCTCCCGGCCGTCGTCCGCCAATACAGTGCCCTCCGCGACGAGCAGCTCGGCGTCGTCGAGGCGACCGTGAAGACGGCGATGCCGATGGAGTACGACGAGACGGAGTCGCTCCGCAAAACGCTCGAAGCGCGGACCGGCAAGAGCGTCCGCCTGCGGATCGAGGTCGTGCCCGAGCTGATCGGCGGCGCCGTCGTCCGCATCGGCGACCGCGTCTACGACGGCAGCGTCCAGCACCAACTCGAATCGCTCCGGGACCAGCTCGAAGAGCGCGCCTACCTGAGTAATTAATCATTCGTAAGGGCGGGTTTCAAACCCGCTCCTACCGCGACACCCAGACACTATGGCAACGGCAATCCGCCCCGACGAAGTCACCTCCGTGCTCCGCAACGAGCTCGGCGGCTTCACCACCGAGACCGACGTGTACGAAGTCGGCAGCGTGCTCCAGGTCGGCGACGGGATCGCCCGGCTCTACGGGCTCTCGAACATCCAGGCCGGCGAGCTCATCGACTTCCCCAGGTCCGGCGTCACGGGCATGGCCCTGAACCTCGAAGAGGACAACGTCGGTGCCGTGCTCTTCGGCGAGGTGGACGCGGTCAAGGAAGGAGACGAGGCGCGCCGCACCGGCCGCATCGCCTCGATCCAGGTCTCCGAGGAGATGCTCGGCCGCGTCATCGACCCGCTCGGCAACCCGATCGACGGGAAAGGCCCCATCGGCGGGGAGAAGCTCGACATGCCGCTCGAGCGGAAGGCGCCGAGCGTGATCTACCGCGAGCCCGTGACCGAGCCGCTCCAGACCGGCATCAAGGCCATCGACTCGATGATTCCGGTCGGGCGCGGCCAGCGCGAGCTCGTCATCGGCGACCGCCAGACGGGCAAGACGGCCGTGCTTATCGACACGATCATCAGCCAGAAGCGGACGCACGAGGAGGGCGACAAGCCCGTCTACTGTATCTACGTCGCCATCGGCCAGAAGGCCTCGACGGTGGCGCAGGTGATGCGGACGCTCGAAGAGAACGACGCCCTCCGCTACACGGTCATCGTGAACGCCTCGGCGGCGTCGCCGGCTCCGCTCCAGTTCATCGCCCCGTTCGCGGGCGCGTGCATCGGCGAGTTATTCCGCGACACCGGCCGCCATGCCCTCATCATCTACGACGACCTCTCGAAGCAGGCCGTCGCCTACCGCCAGGTCTCGCTCCTGCTCCGCCGCCCGCCCGGCCGCGAAGCCTACCCCGGCGACGTGTTCTACCTCCACTCGCGCCTCCTCGAACGCGCCGCGAAGATCACCGCCGACCTCGACATCGCGCGGCAGATGAACGACCTGCCCGAGAGCCTGAGGGGCCGCGTGCAGGGTGGCGGCTCGCTCACGGCGCTCCCCGTCATCGAGACGCAGGCCGGCGACGTGTCGGCGTACATCCCGACCAACGTGATCTCGATCACGGATGGGCAGATCTACCTCGAATCCGACCTCTTCAACGCGGGCGTCCGCCCCGCCATCAACGTCGGTATCTCCGTCTCCCGTGTGGGTGGCAACGCGCAGATCAAGGCGATGAAGAAGGTCTCCGGTACGCTCCGCCTCGACCTCGCGCAGTTCCGCGAGCTGGAAGCATTCTCGAAGTTCGGCTCCGACCTCGACGCCGCCACGCAGCGGCAGCTCCGGCGCGGCGAGCGGCTCGTCGAAGTCCTCAAGCAGGGGCAATACCAGCCGGTGCCCGTCGAGGAGCAAGTCGCCATCATCTTCGTCGCCACGCAGGGCCTGCTCGACGCCGTGCCCGTGGAGCGGGTCCGCGAGTTCGAGCGGGAGTTCCGCGAGCGGCTTCGGATGAAGCACGCCGACGTCCTCGCCTCGATCCGCGAGACCGGCGTGATGAGCGACGAAGCGGCCGATGTCCTCCGCAAAGAGACGGCGGATCTCGCCGACATCTATTCCTCTCCGCCCGCGTAATCAATCCGTAGGGGCGCAGCGCGCTGCGCCCCTACACTGTGATCTGACATGGCTTCTCTCCGCGACATCCGCACGCGCATCGCGTCGGTCCAGAACACGCAGCAGATCACCCGCGCCATGAAGATGGTGGCGGCGGCGAAGCTGCGCCGGGCGCAGGAGCAGATCTTCCAGACCCGCCCCTACGCGTTCAAGATCCGCGAGATGATCGGGCACCTCCGCGAGTTCGTGGACCCGACGAGCCACCCGCTGTTCCAGCCGCGCGAGGCGGCCGAGAACGTGCTCGTCGTCGTCGTCACGTCGGATCGCGGGCTCGCCGGGGCGTTCAACGCCAACGTCCTCAAAGCCGCCGAGGCCGCCATCGACGCGCAGTATCCCACGCTGCGCGGTACCCCGCACCTCAAAATCATGGCCGTCGGTCGGAAGGCGCACGACTACTTCCGCAAGCGCGGCTTCACGCTCGTCGGCGACTACCGGGGCTTCTTCAACGACCTCACCTTCGGCCGCACCGACGCGATTGCCGACCGGGTCGTGGAGGGCTGGTACGAGGAGGAGTGGGACGAGGTCGTCATCGTCTACAACGAGTTCAAGAACACGATCGCGCAGAACCGCATCGTCGAGCCCTTCCTGCCGATCCCGACGGGTACGTTCACGACGCCGGTGATGGAGGAGAGCGAGGGGTACCGCGCCGCCGAAACGGACGGACGCCGCGACGTGGACTACATCTTCGAGCCCGACGCCGAGACGATCCTCAAACAGCTCATCCCGCAGTACCTCAGCTACCAGCTCTGGCGGATCGTGCTCGAGAGCAACGCCGCCGAGCAGGGCGCGCGCATGGTGGCGATGGACAACGCCACGAGCAACGCGGGTGAGCTCCTCGACCAGCTCCGGCTGACGTACAACCGCGCCCGCCAGGCCGCGATCACGACGGAGATCATCGAGATCTCCTCCGGGGCCGACGCGCTCAGCCAAGCGTAGGCCAGACGACAAGACAGAAAAACGAAGAGGGGGTGCTGCATGCGTGCGGCACCCCCTCTACCGCTTAAATCATCACGCACGCAATCATGCCACCGATCACACAATACTACGGGATGGACCGTCGGCAACCGACGAATTCTGATGTCTTGGTCTGGCGGTATATCGACTTCACGAAGTACGTCTCGCTTCTAGAGTCGAGTGCGCTGTTTTTTAGTCGAGCGGATCTGGTAAACGATCCGTTTGAGGGTTCGTTGCCTAGCCCGACGACGCAACGTCGTCCTGAGAAGTACGCTGATCGTGACGATGCCAATGAGCATCTCGAGAAGCTAGCACGTGCCCGTAAGGAATGGCGCAGACAGGTATACCTCAGTTGTTGGCATATGAGCGATTACGAGTCTGCGGCGATGTGGAATTTGTATTCAAAAACAGATGAGTCAGTCGCTATACAGTCATCTTATTCATCACTCCTCAACTGCTTACCCGAAAGAAATGACTTCGGTGAGTTCTACATCGGCAGAGTGTCGTACATCGACTATGAAGGGGCTGTCCTAGATAACGGTCCAGCTCAGTAGCGTCTTCAGCAAGTTACTCGGCGGAGCGTAGTTGAACCGCCACTCGCATTCCTTCAAGAACAGCTCGAAATGAGCCTTCGGGATCCCATTATACCGCCGCAGGTGC
>JBBSMX010000067.1:0-22032 GCA_038232935.1 Rhodothermales bacterium
GGCGGGTGGCCTGGTCGAGTACATTGCTGGTCATCGGGTTGGCGGGGTTGCTGGTGCGAGGGGAGTGGTCAACTCCACCCTACGCACGACGCAGCGACTTGCCAACCCGTTCTCTACTTCAACCCGCGACTGACGTTAAGTTAGACACTCGGCAAAGGCGTGAAGTCTGCCGCCCCGACGTCTCGCCGCAGAACCTCGACCCGTTCCCATCGGTCCAAGCCTCCCCCTTCGCCCGCCACCCATCCTCATGTCTCAGCGCATCCTCCTGACCGGCGCTACCGGCTACCTCGGTGGCCGCCTCGCGCCGCGCCTGCTCGACCGCGGCTACGGCGTCCGCTGCCTCGTCCGCGACCCCGACCGCCTCGGCGGTCACGGCTGGGAAGACCGCGTCGACATCGTGCAGGGCGACGTGCTGGAGGCGAACACGCTGCCGCGTGCGATGGAGGGGATCGACACGGCGTACTACCTCATCCACTCGATGGCGGCAGGCCCAGGCTTCGCCGAGCGCGATCGGCGGGCGGCGGCGAACTTCGGCCGTGCGGCCCGTGCCGCCGGCGTCCGGCGCGTCGTCTACCTCGGCGGCATCGACCCCGAGGCCAGAGACGTCTCCTCCCACCTCCAGAGCCGGATCGAGACGGGCGAGGCGCTGCGCGACGTAGGCCCCCCGCTGACCGAGTTCCGCGCCGCCGTGATCGTCGGCTCGGGCAGCGCGTCGTTCGAGCTGATCCGCCACCTCACCGAGCGGCTGCCGGTGATGATCACGCCGAAGTGGGTCCGCACGCGATCCCAGCCCATCGCCATCCGCGACGTCCTCTGCTACCTCCTGGACTGCCTTCGGATTCCCGAGACAGAGGGCCGCGTGATCGAGATCGGCGGGCCGGAGGTGCTGACGTACGAGGACATGTTCCGGACGTACGCGGCCGTGCGTGGCCTGAACCGCCGGATCGTAGACGTGCCCCTCCTGACGCCCAAGCTGTCCTCGCTGTGGGCCGGCCTCGTCACCCCGATCTCGCCCGCCCTCGCCCGCCCGCTTATCGAAGGGCTTGGGAGCGAGGTCGTCGTGACGGACCCGAGCGGCATGGCCCTCTTCGACATCGATCCGATCCCGTACGAAGAGGCCGTCCGCCTCGCCCTCGAACGCTTCCGCCGCGACGCCATCGAAACGTCGTGGTCGGATTCGCTAGCTTCCAGCCAGGGTGACCGCGCGGCCTACGAGATGACGAACGAAGAGGGCCTGATCTCCGACCGGCGGCGACTCACGGTCAACGCTTCGCCTGCCTCCGTTTTCGCCATCGTGAAGGCCATCGGCGGCAAGAACGGTTGGCTCTACGCGAACCCGCTCTGGCACGTCCGGGGCGTGCTGGACCAGCTCGTGGGGGGCCCCGGCCTGCGGCGCGGTCGGCGCAGCCAGTCCAACGTTCGGCGCGGGGAAGCAATCGATTTCTGGCGCGTCGAGGAGATCGAGGAGGGCCGTCTGCTGCGGCTGCGGGCCGAGATGAAGGTGCCCGGTCGGGCGTGGCTCCAGTTCGAGATCGAACCGGACGAGCCGGCCCCGGACGGGTCGCCGCGCTCGTGCATCACCCAGACCGCGCTCTACGAACCGAAGGGGCTCCTCGGGCTGGCCTACTGGTACGCGCTCGCTCCCGTCCACCCCTCCATCTTCAAGGGCATGGTCCGCGAGCTAGGCCGCCGTGCCGAGAAGCGCGAGGCCGCCGCAGCCACCCTGGAACACGCCTAGCCGAAGGAGAACACGCCTAGCCGAAGGGCCTAGGCCTCGCCTTCGACCACGCCGAACGCCCTCGGTTGCTTCAGCCGCTCGATGGCTTCGACCTCCCGAAGCGCCTCGTCGAGGGCCATCTCCTCCAGCACCTCGGCGATGATCTCCTGCAACCACTCGCGCTGCTCGTGCAGCGTCTCGGCGATCGCTTCTTTCAGCACTTTCTTCAGCGCCTCGTTCTTCGTAGCGGACGGGTCCATCGGGCTGGGGATTCGGGGGGCGTGCGGGACCGGAAGCTACGGAATGCCGGACAGATAAACAGCGCAGTCCTCGGTGCCCCACGACAAGGTCGCTCTCCGGCGGCCTCCAAGCGCTGGGCTAGCGTATCCTTCGGCGGGTTTCGACGACATCAGCTCTCGCGTGAAACATCCCCTCCCTCAGCGCTTGCTGCACACCCTCGCACCGGGCTTGCTCGTGCTGGTAGCGTGCGCGCAACTGACGCTTGTGCGGACGCATCACCTGACGCCGTGGAAGGGCGGCGGATTCGGGATGTTCTCCACGTTCGACAGCCCGAGTGCGCGCACGCTCCGTCTCGTTCTGCTGACGCCCGAGGGCGAGGTCGGCATCGCTATCCCGACACTACACGTCCCGCAGAAGCGGCTGCTCAACCTGCCGAACACGGCCCTGCTGACTGACTTGGCCGAGCAGACGGCGCGCGGGTCCTGGCTCGTCTATACGCCCGAGCAGTTAGCGGCGGCGAGGCGCGTGCTCCCTGCCGAGATCCGCAGGCAGTTCGCTCGTAACGGTCCCTCCCCCGAACCCGCAGCCTTTCCGCAGGCCCGATTTCTAGCCGGTCTTGAGGGGGCGAGACCCGAGATCCTGGGCGTCCGCGCCGAGGTGTGGCGCTTGCTGTACGACGCCGACACGAGTCAACTCAGGCCCGAACTCGTGAACACAGCCACGGTCGACGCACCGTGAGCAACGAGGCTTCTCTCCGACCGCGCCGCGCTGCTGTGCTCGGCTGGACCGATGCGTTCGTCGCGCCGGAGCGCAGGTTCGAGCTCGTAGGGGGGATGACGCTGCTCTTGCTGCTGCTCCACTCCGAGCCTGTCTGGTATCTGGAGGTGGGCGTGTACGGGCTGTCCGTCGCGGCCCTCCTCTACCGGCCACTCGTTCGCAAACCGGCGCTTTGGTTCGGGATCGCGGCCTTCCTCACGGCCGGCCACGTAAGCGTGTGGTTTCACCTCGACAACCACAAATTCCTCCTCACGTACTGGTGCCTCGCGGTCGGGCTCTCCCTGCTCGCGGCCGACACGACGCGGGCACTCCGGACGAACGCTCGTCTGCTGATCGGGCTGGCCTTCCTGTTCGCCGTCGTCGGCAAGCTGCTCGCGCCGGACTACCTCAGCGGCGCGTTCTTCGAGGGCCTCCTGCTCACGGACGGGCGGTTTTTCGGCGTAGCGCACGTGTTCGGCGGCATCCCGTTACCCGACCTTCAGCTTGCCGACCTCGCCCGCGAAGACCTTCTCGTCTTCGGCGACCTCCGCATTCCATTCGACCTGCCCTCGACCCCGCGCCTCACCGCGCTGGCGCAGGGGCTGACGTGGTGGACGCTCGCCATCGAAGCGGCCGTGGCGGTCCTCTTTCTGTGGCCGGAGGATCGGGGGCCGTCGCGGTGGCGCGATCCCGCCCTCCTCCTCTTCATCGTCACGACCTACCCGGTGACGCCCGTGATCGGGTTCGCGTGGGTGCTGGCCGCGATGGGCACGGCGCAGAGCACGCAACGTGGCTGGCGGTACTGGCCCGTCCTGTACGTCGCCGCCTACCTCTTCGTGATGCTCAGCACCAGCGTCGCGCGCTCGGGCCTGCTCACGCCGGGGTGACTATCCCACCACCTGCAGCCGGGCGAACTTCAGCTTGAGCTTCTTCTGCCCGACGGCTTTGAAGAACACCGTCGCCGCCGCGCGGTCACCACCGCCTTCGATGGCGAGGACTTTGCCTTCGCCGAACGTCTGGTGGAAGACGCGGACGCCGGGGACGATCTCGGCCTCGCCCTCATCGTAGACGATCCGTCGGCCCTCCGTCGGCTCCGCTGCGGGGCGCGGGCGGTTCTGCTGCGCGCGCTGCGGCTGCTCCCGGAGGTTCTGCCGGTAGTAGTGCGGGTCCATCTCGTCGAGCGAGCCCGTCCCGCCGCCGCCGAGGGAGAAGCGGTCCTTCTTCCCGGTGAAGGCGCGGCCCGTCTCGGTGCGGATCACGTCGTCGGCGTCCACCTCGTCGAGGAAGCGGCTGCGGATGTTGGACTGCTGCTCGCCGAAGCGGTAGCGGCTGCGCGCGTACGAGAGGAACAGCAGCTCCTCGGCCCGCGTGACGCCGACGTAGAACAGCCGCCGCTCCTCCTCCAGCTCCTTCGGGTCCTGCGCCGCGACGGCGAGCGGGAAGAGCCCCTCCTCCATCCCGGTGACGAAGACGACGTTGAACTCCAGCCCCTTCGAGCCGTGGAGCGTCATCAGCGTCACGCGGTTCGGGTCGCCCTCGTCGGCGTCGGCGTCGGTGACGAGCGAGACCTGCTGGAGGAATTCGGAAAGGGTGGGCGTGTACTCGGGGTTCGCGTGCGCGCCCGTGAACTCGGCGACGGCGGAGATGAGCTCCTGCACGTTCTCCCACCGTGCGAGGCTCTCGACGGTGTTCTCTTCGCGGAGGTTCGCGAGCAGCCCGCTCTCGGCCAGCAGCTCGCGGGCGATCTCGTCGGCGGCCGCGTTGTTCGCCTTCGCCGCGTGACGGCCGATGAGGAAGGTGAAGCCCTGGATCGCGCTCGCCGCCCGGCTGCCGACGCCTGCGTCCTCGGCCCGTTCGAGTGCCTGCCAGAGCGTGAGCCCCTCCTCGCGGGCGAACTCCTCGATCCGCTCCATCGTCTTCGCTCCGACCCCGCGCGTCGGGTAGTTGATCACGCGGCGGACGCTCGCCGCGTCGTTCGGGTTGACGACGAGGCGGAGGTAGGCGAGGGCGTCTTTGATCTCGCGCCGGGCGTAGAACGAGAGGCCGCCGACGATGCGGTACGGGATGCCGCCGCGCCGGAGCGCGTCCTCGATGGAGCGGCTCTGCGCGTTCGTCCGGTAGAGTACGGCGACCTGCCGGTACGGCACGCCGTGGCGGACGTGGAGGTCGCGGATGCGGCGCTCCACCTTCTGCGCCTCGTCCCGCTCCGAGAGCGCCTCCATCAGCACCACGTGCTCGCCCTCGGCGTTCTCCGTCCACAGGTCTTTCTTGAGCTGGTCCGCGTTCCGCTTGATGATGGCATCGGCGAGGCGCAGGATTTTGCCGGTCGAGCGGTAGTTCTGCTCCAGCCGGATCGTCGTCGCGTCGGGGTAGTCCTTCTGGAACGAGAGGATGTTGCCGATATCGGCCCCGCGGAAGGCGTAGATGCTCTGCGCGTCGTCGCCGACGACGCAGATGTTTTCGTGCTGCGCGGCGAGCATCTTTGTGAGCTGGTACTGCGCGTGGTTCGTGTCCTGGTACTCGTCTACGTGGAGATACCTCCAGCGCTTCTGGTACTCGGCGAGCACGTCGGGGTGGTTCGAGAACAGCTCGATGGGCTTGATGAGGAGGTCGTCGAAGTCCATCGCGTTGGCGCGGCGGAGGGCCTCGTTGTACGGGCCGTAGACCTTCGCCGTGGCCTCCTCGAATGGGTCGGCGGCGAGGCGCTGGTACTCCTCGGGGCTGACGAGCTGGTTCTTCGCCCCGCTGATCCGGTGGCGGACGGAGCGCGGCGTATAGCGCTTGGCGTCGATCCCGTAGCGCGCCATCTGCGCTTTGATGATGTTCTCCGAGTCCGTCGGGTCGTAGATCGAGAAGTCGCGGGTGTAGCCGAGCCGTTCGGCCTCGCGGCGGAGGATGCGGGCGAAGACGGAGTGGAACGTGCCCATCCAGATCCCCTTCGCGCCTTCCTCCCCGACGAGCCGGAGAACGCGCTCGCGCATCTCACGGGCCGCCTTGTTGGTGAAGGTGAGCGCGAGGATCTGGCTCGGCCACGCCTTTTTCGCCGCGAGGAGGTAGGCGATCCGGTGCGTAAGCGTCCGCGTCTTCCCCGAGCCCGGCCCGGCCACGATCATCACTGGCCCCTCGGTGGCCGAGGCGGCCTCGCGCTGGACCGGGTTCAGCCCGTCGAGGATGGCGACGGCTTCGGCGTCGGAAACCTCGGCGGCGGACGGAGCGGGCGCCGACTCAGGCGGGGCGTCGAAGAGTTTATAAGTGCGCATGCGTCGGGATCGATGAGAGCGGCCGGCGATGGACCGAGGATTCGTACGCGGGGTCCCCGATGATAGCGGCGGACGCGGCGAGGAGCAAGGTGCCGCCCTTAATTCCCTCGCGCGCAACGTCGGACGTGCATGATGCGGGGCGCAGGTTGTTTATTTATGTTGTACCTACCTTCCTCCCTTCGCATCCATCCAGAGGCCGCTATGTCTCCCCCCGTCTCCAGCATCCTCAACCGCAAAGGCGACTGGGTCATCACGATCGACCCAAAGTCCACCGTCTTCGACACCATCTCGCGCATGGTCGAGCACAACGTCGGCGCGGTCTGCGTGACGCAGGCCGGCGAGTTGCTCGGCATCTTTACCGAGCGCGACTACCTCCGCCGGATCGTCCTCCAGGGCCGGACCTCGAAGACGACACGCGTCGAGGAGGTGATGACGGCCGACGTCATCTGCGCTACGCCGGACCACACGGCCGACGAGTGTATGGCCCTGATGACGGAGAAGAAGTGCCGCCACCTCCCCGTCCTCCGCGACGGCCACCTCGCCGGCGTCATCTCGCTCGGCGACTGCGTGAAGGTGATGCTGGAGACGACGGAGGACCACGTCCGCAACCTCGAAAGCTTCATCACCGGCGGCTACCCGGGGTAGAGTCACGGGCCGGGGGTCTGGACTCCCGAGACCCTTGACACCGGACCCTCGACTCCGGAATCACCGCTCGACGCGGGCGGTAACCACGTCGTAGATGTTCGGGTCGCGCGGGTTGATCTTGCCGCCACCGAAGTTGGCGTCGCCCCGCTCGCGGACGTCGCGGAACTGGCCGATGCCGCCGCCCTCGTCCCGCGCGCCGACGAGGAGGGTGACGTTCGTGCCGCGCGCGAGATCCGGCAGGACGAACTTCGGGAGGGAGAACGTGACGGCCGCGTCCTCGGACGAGAAGAGCGCGTCGCCGACTTCCTCGAACTCGCCGAGCACACGCCCCTGCGCGTCCTCGATCCGCAGCCCGTCCCCGACGAACACGACGTACTCGAAGCCGCCCGACCGCTGGAACGTGTAGAGCGAGTTCCGCCCGACCTCGGTCTTCCCGCCCTCCGCCGTATCGAACACGAGGGCGATGAGCGTGGGCTGGTAGCCGAGCTCCTCCGAGCCGACGATGTTCGCCATCTCGATGCGGAAGTAGGTAGTGGAATCGTCTTCGGAAATCTCGAAATAGCCCGCGTCGAGGACGCCCGCCGGGAAGCGCTCGGGGTAGGTGTACGTCGCCGTCGTGCCCCAGTCGTCGCCATCGGGGTCAGTGCGGGAGAGGGTAGGGATGGCGAGCGGGTTCGTGCGGCTGATCTGGTTCGGGCCGAGCACGCGGGACCGCTTGACCTGCCGCATCACCGGGTACTCGTCGGGAATGTGGGGGCTCGCCCACGCGAAGTCGCCCCAGAAGCCGGCGTCGGGCACGGCGTAGCTGCTGTCCGCCGCGACGCTCTCGCCGTCGAGCGTGACGCCGTCCGCCGTGATCGTCACCGCGACCGAGTCGAGCGGGACGACGAGCGAGTCGCCCTCGGCGCGGGCGATGGGGATGGCCTTGACCTGCCCGAAAGCGCGGACCCGGACCGTCGCTCCCTTCGGCAGGCGTCCCATCGGCTTGAGCCCGACGGCGAGTTCGCTCGCGCTCTGCGTCAACCGGGCGATGACGTACCCGTTGCCGAGCCGGAACCGTGCCTCCGTCTCCCCCCACGCGGCCGGCAGGTGCGGCTCCAGCACGACGGTCTCGCCGCCTCGGTAGTGGATGCCGGCGTAGTCCTGGTACGCGTTCCGCACGAAGTCGGCGAGCGTCCACGGCTGCACGGGCGACCCGCCGAGGACCGGCTCGTCGCTCACGGGCTCTTCGCCCTCCTCGCTCGTCCGGTGCGGGTGCGCGTCCACGTTCTCCGCCACCGCCCCGACGACGCCGCGGTCGAGGAGGTAGTGCTGAAGCGCTTCGGTCTGTTCGACCGCCTGCGCCACCGCGCCGTCGTCCACGAGGAGCGAGACGAGCGGGCCGCTCAGCCACGTCCAGATCGTCCCGTCGTAGCGGGCGGCCCCCGGCTCGTAGAAGTCCGGCGCGACGAGGTACGGGTAGAACAGGGAGTCCGTCTGGTCCAGCGTCGAGACGCCGTAGGGATAGGCGAGCGCGGAGGCGGTGCGGCGCAGGATGCGGCGCTCGGTGTCGGGGTCGAGGTCGAAGGATTGCAGGGCGAGCAGACCGCTCGGGCGGAGCTGTGTGCTGGGCTGGCCGGTGGACCGAATCACGTCGACGAGCCGGTCGTCCTGAACGAACCGGCGCTGGAACTGCTGCTGGAGGACGCTGGCGCTGTCGCCGTAGGCCGCGGCCGATGTCGGCCGGCCGCTGATCTGACCCATGATTCGGGCGATGGGCTGCATGGCCCGGAGCGCTTCGTAGTAGCGCCCCTGCACCTCGACGGCGCGGTTCGCGCGCGGCACGCGCCCTCGCCCGTCGAAGGGCTGCACCCACGTCTGCCCCGCATCGTTGCGGAGGAAGCCCTCGGGCGTGCGGATGTCTTCGAGCCCGCGCAGGGCGTAGACCGTCCGCGTCCAGAACTCCGCGCCGTTGTCCGTGATGAGCCCCCGGTCGCCCGTTGTGCGGAGGTAGTCGCCGACGGCCCCGACGAAGACCGGCGTGGCGTCGATCGTGGTGTAGACAGGTCGGCCGTCAATGAACTCGTTGGGGATCCGGCCGAAGAGGTCGATGCGGCGATCACGGCGTTGGGCGCGGCCGAACGTCACGAGCAGTTGGCGGGCCTGCTCCCACTCGCCCGGTGCGAGGAACGCGCCTTCGAACGCGGTGAGCGTGCTGCGCCCGCGCGACATGTCCGTGCCGGGGATGCCCGCGACGAGAGTGGCCCGCGTGGAGTCTTGCTCGATGAGGGCGTCGAGCGAGAGCCGCGCCCAGTCGAAGGCGTGGTTGAACGCCTCGTCCTCGGTGCGGATCGTGCTGCCGTCGAGCACGCTCACGAGCCGCTGTGCCCGCTGCGCGAGGAGCGACGTGCGGCGATCGAGCGCGCTCCGTGCGGCGGCGGCGGCGGCCTCCAGCGTGTTTCCCATGGCGAACGCGACCGCGCCGGGCGTGCCGAACTGCACGCGGCCCAGGGTGATACCCCGGTCCCGCGCGCCGAGACCGTCCGTCAGCTCGACAGCCTTGGTGGTGGCCGTCCCACCCGTACCGGCGACGGCGAGCCACACCGGGCGCCGGCTGTCCGCCTTCGGCTCGGCGTAGTTGGCGCGGGCAACGAGGAGCACATCGCCCTGCGCCTGCACGGTGTAGTCCGACCCGGCGCGGCGGTCGCTGAACGTCGGCGTCAGCTCCACCGTCCCGACGCTGTCGGCGACCTCAACGATCAGCGCCCCGTCGGCGAGGGTGATCGTCTCGGTGAGTTGGGCCAACTCGTCCCCCTGAACCTTCCGGAGCATCCGCTCGAAAAAGCCGGCCGAGTCGGCCTGAACGTAAGTCCGCGCGGCGAAATCGGGGCGGACGACGCCGCCCGTGATCTCGCCGGGGCCGACGCCGGTGGAGTCGTCCACGAGCCACCAGCGCCAGCCGTCCACCATTCGGAAGCCGCCCGCGATGAAACCCATCGCCGGATCCGTCTGCTCGCCGGCGACGGTATCGTAGTAATAGGACCCGGCCTTATCGGTGAAGAAAAACGAGCGATCCGCGCTGGAATCGGCGGCGACGGCGAGGCGAGCGAGCACGGCGGGCTCGCGCCCGGCGACCTCCGACGGCACCGCCGCTTCATCACCGCAGCCAGCCGCTACGAGCCCGGCGAGGCCGAGCAGGAGGAGGAGCACAGAACGAGATGCGGTCACAGGGAAGCGGTCAGATGCAGGGGCATGAAGAATACGGAGGGCGGTGAACACGAAATAAGCGGGCAGATGCTGTGCTGCCCCCGCCCTTCGCTCGCCCCATCGGCTACTGATCGCTCCCCACCGGCTCCTCGTCCCACGTCGCGATCGCCTCCAGCACGGCCTCGACGATCTCGCCCTCCGGCACCGTCCGCACGATCTCGCCGTGCTTGAAGAGGTGCGCCCGGCCGCGCCCGAGGCTCACACCGAGGTCGGCTCCGGCCGCCTCGCCCGGCCCGTTCACCGCGCAGCCCATGAGGGCCACGTTGAGGTCCTTCTCGAACTTCGCTTTCTTGACCGCCGCCTCGACCTCGTTCACGATGCTGAAGAGGTCACCCGCGAGCCGGCCGCACGTCGGGCACGCGATGATGTTGACGCCGGGCCGCCCGAGCCGGAGCGACTTGAGGATCTGGTGGCCGACCTCGACCTCGTGCACTGAGTCGGCGGCGAGCGAGACGCGGATCGTGTCGCCGATGCCGTCGGCGAGGAGCGTGCCGATGCCGATGGAGGACTTGACGGTGCCCGTTTCCAGCGAACCGCTCTCCGTCACGCCGAGGTGGAGCGGGTACGGCGTCCGCTCGGCGAGGAGGCGGTAACTCTGGATCATAAAGAACACGTCCGAGTGCTTCACTGAGATGATGAGGTCCTCGAACCCGTTCCGCTCGCAGATCTCGACGTGGCGCATCGCGCTCTCGAAGAGGGCCTCCGGCTGCGGGTAGCCGTACTTGTCGAGGATGTCTTTTTCGAGCGACCCCGAGTTGACGCCGATGCGGATCGGGATGCCCTTCTCTTTGGCGGCGAGCAGCACTTCACGCTCCCACTCGGGTTTCCCGATGTTGCCTGGGTTGAGCCGCACTTTCGCCACGCCCGCTTCGACAGCCTGGAGCGCGTACTGGTAGTTGAAGTGGATGTCGGCGACGATCGGCACCGGGCTCCCGGCGACGATGTCAGCGAGGGCGTCGGCGTCCTCGGGACGCGGGACGGCGACGCGGACGATGTCGGCCCCGGCCTCGGCCAGCCCCCGGATCTCGGCGAGGCACTTCTCGATGTCGTGGGTCTTGCCTGTCGTCATGGACTGGACCGAGATCGGCGCGCCGCCCCCGATCTGGACGGGGCCGACGTGGACGGCGCGACTGATGCGGCGGGGCCGCTCGACGGTGCTGGGGCGTTCCATAACAGAGGGTTGGGGATGGGCGAGTCGGCCGTGATACCGGCACGGCGGACGGGGGTTCAGCCACGGAAGTTAATATTCTGCTAGTCGTCTTCCTCTACGGGCGTAGCAGTTCCGACCGTTCCCGCGCTCCCGTTTCGCGCTCGGGTTCCAACCCAGGCTCCTCCCCTGGACTCCCGCTACGCGCGAGAAGCATCCACCCGAGCGCACCGGCCACGAGCGAGCCGAGGAGGATACCGAGCTTGGCGCTGTCGAGGAGCGCGGCCTGGGCGGGAAAGGCGAGGGTGGCGATGAAGATCGACATCGTGAACCCGATCCCGCAGAGCGCGCTGACGCCGAGCACCTGCCGCCACCTCACCCCCGCCGGGAGGCTGGCGATCCCGGACCTCACCGCCAGCCACGCCAGCCCCATCACCCCGACGGGCTTGCCGACGACGAGCCCGAGCACGATGCCGAGCGTGATCGGGCTGCCGAGCAGCGCGCCGAGGTCGCCCTGCAACGCGACGCCGGCGTTCGCGAGTGCAAACACGGGGATGATGAAGAAGGCGACGGGCTTGTGGAGCGCGTGCTCCAGCCTGCCGAGCGGTGTCTCGACCGCCTCGCAACTGCTCTCGAGCGCGTGGATGGCGTTCGTCTGCTGGAGCGTCGGGTCGCGCTGCCCCGGCGTGGCGTCAGCAGCGAACGAGGCGAGGTAATCCTGTGCGCGGGCCAAAAACGTCGGCGCGTCGATCCGCCGGCGGGCGGGGATGGTGAGGGCGAGGAGCACACCGGCCACCGTCGCGTGAACGCCCGACTTGAGGAACGCCACCCACAGCGCGACGCCGAGTAGGAGGTACACGACCGTCCGCTGCACGCCCAGCCGGTTCATCGCGACGAGCGCGACGAGGATCCCGCCCGCCCACCACAGCGCCGTCGTCGAGACCTCGGCTGTGTAGAAGAGGGCGATCACGAGGACGGCCCCGAGGTCGTCCACAATCGCGAGCGCCGTGAGGAAGATTTTGAGCGCGACGGGCACGCGGGGCCCGAGGAGCGCGAGCACGCCGAGCGCGAACGCGATGTCCGTCGCCATCGGGATGCCCCACCCGTCGATGGACGCCTCGCCCGCGTTGAGCGCGACGTAGAGTAGCGCCGGGATCGCCATGCCGCCGGCGGCCCCGGCGAGCGCGAGCGCCGCCTTCTTCGGGCTTGCCAGCTCGCCCACCAGGACTTCGCGCTTTATCTCCAGCCCGACGAGGAGGAAGAAGATCGCCATCAGCCCGTCGTTGATCCACAGCAGGAGCGGCTTCGCGATCTCGAACCCGCCGACGCCCACGACGACGCCCGTCTCCCAGAGCGAGAAGTAGGCGGCGGCGAACGGGCTGTTCGCCCACGCGAACGCGAGGACGGCGCAGCCCAGCAGCAGGATGCCGCCGGCCGCCTCGGAGCGGATGAAGTCTTGGAACGGCCCGATGAGCGGGAGCGAGGAGCGGGGCGAAGTCGGATTCATAGGAACGGGGGTGAGGAGACAGGGACAAGCCCTCAGAGCTGGCGGCGGCGGGGCGATTCGAGCACGAGGCGGCGCAGGGATTCCTCATCGGCGGCGAGCATCCAACACTCCTCGAAGTCCGGCAGTTGCACGACCTGCGCGATGGCGGAGAGCGTGCGGAGGTGGCGCGTCCGCACGTCGGGCGCGGCGACGATCACGAAGGCGGCGCGGACGGGCTCGTCGTGGTTGGGGAAGTAGATGCCCTCGCGGCACCGCGCAATGAGCAGGGCGAAGGTGCCGCGCCCGCTCAGCCGGACGTGCGGGATCGCGAGGCCGGGCAGGATGACCGTGCTGTTGGCCGTCTCGCGGCTGATGAGCCGCTCCATCAGCCGCTCCATCTTCGTCCCGACGACGGGCGCCAACGCCTCCGCGACCACCTTCGCGAAATCGGCGATCGAGAGCGGGCCGTCGAGGTCCAGCACCGGCGCGGCCGCCACAAGCGCGTCGAATGCGTCGTGGCGGACCGGGGCGGACGCCGTGTCCCGCACGGCGAGGAGCGTGTCGCCGCGCTGCAACGACGCCACCCCGTCGAACGGCTCGGCCGCTCCGTCGCGCAGCACGGCGAGGGGGAGCCACGCGCCGTCGTCCCCGGCGAACGCGTCGAGCGTCCCCACTTCGTCGACAGCGTGCGTCTCGATTTCCACCTCGTCCCGCTCGACGAGCAAGTCCCACGTCTCCAGCCGGGCCGGCTGCCCGAAGAGGGTCCGGGCCCGGAGGTGGGCGGCGAGCTCGGCGTGGGCAGATTCCCCCTCGCCCCGGTCCAGCAGCAGCACCTCCGGCACGGCGAACGTCGTGCGGGCGAGCTGCGCCGCGAGCACGTTGACCTCCTGGTTGCCGGTCAGCGCGACGAGGTGCCGCACGTGGGCGGCCCCGGCCTCGCTCAGCACCCGCTCGTCGAGGGCGCTGCCGCAGAGCGCCCACAGGCCCTCCCGCTCGGCCGCCGCGACGTGGGCCGCGCTGCTGTCCACGAGCCGCACGTTGCCGCCGTGCTCGGCGAGCGTGCGCCCGAGCAGCCGCGCCGTCGGACCGCCGCCGACGATGAGGGTGCCGGAGCGCTCGTGGCTGGAGCGGGCGAGTTCGCCCCGCGCGCGCAGCCACCCCACGCCCCACTTCAGCATGGCCGGGACGAGCGCCGTCGTCGCGATCGCCATGAAGACGAGCATCGAGAAGACCTCCTGGGTGATGAGCCCCATCGTGAGGCCGATCTGCGCCACGATGATCTCGACCGCACCGCGCCCGTTCATCCCGAGCCCAATCGTCACGCCCTCGCGCCAGCCGTGGCCCGTGGGGAGGTAGAACAGCGCCGTGCCGAGCACCTTCCCCACCGTCGCCAGCCCGATCAGCCCGAGGAGCATCCCGAGGTCCGTCCGGAACACGTCGAGGGAGACGGCGAACCCGGCCGTGACGAAGAACACTGGCGCGAGGAAGCCGATGGACACGTCGCGGACGACGTGCATGATCTCCTGCGAGAGCGACCGGCCGAGCACGCTCTCGCGCAGGAAGAGGCCGGCGAGGAACGCGCCGAGGATGCCGTGCATCCCCACGATTTCGGCCCCCTCGGCGTAGACGAGCATCACGAGGAGGATCGCGGTGAACTTCGCCGTCCGCCCCGGCACCCGCTCCAGGACGCGGCCGAGCGCGGGGAGCACCTTCAGCCCGACGGCGGTCGCCACGATGAAGTAGCCCAGCGCCGCCGCCGCCACCTGCCCGAGTGCGACCACGTGGAACGCGCCCTCCTCGGCCACGCCCAGCACGGCCGCGAAGATGATGAGCGAGACGGTGTCGGCCACGAGCGCACCCGCCATCATCACGTGCGCGATCCGTGTATCGAGCAGGTGGAGGTCCACGAGGATGCGCGACTTCGTCGCCAGACTCGTCACGCCCGCCGCTACGCCGACGAACACGCCCGCGAGAGGCGGATAGCCCGCCCACACCACGAGCAGGTAGCACAACACGAACGGCGTGACGAACCCGCCCGCCGCCGCCAGGATGCCGCCCTTCGACGCCCGCCCGAGCTCGCTCGGGTCGATCTCCATGCCGATGTAGAGCATCATCAGCAGGATGCCCACCTCGGCGATCACGGCGAGCGCTTCGCCGCCGTGCAGGAGCCCGAGGAGCGGCGGCCCGAGCGCGATCCCGGCCAGCAGCTCCCCGAGCACGGCCGGGTAGCCCATCCGGTTCGCGAGGAGCCCGGCGAGCCAGGCGACGACGAGGACGGCGAGCAGGTTGAGGAGGTTCAGTTCCATAATGCGGGGGGCGGTGGCGGCACCTTGCGCGATGCTAGGGTGCGGCGACTTTCTGCAATCCCGCCTCACGAAGAGGGAGCCGTAACGACTTCCCGCAGGGGTCCGAGGACGGGGTGGAGCGAGAGGCCGGCTCGCGCGAAGACGTTGCGCGAGGTACCTGAGCATCAAGACTTCAGCTCGGCACGGAAAGACGAGGCGAGGCCTATGCGAACAATGCGGGCCGTTCCAAGGGGGTGCACAGCGCCAGCCACGCGCTCTGTCCGCAGAGCGGACGCGAGGCGAGGCAGAGATGCAGGGTGCCGTGCACGATCATCGACAGAGGAGATCCAGGGGATGAGGGGCCGTTCACACGCCGAGCCGTGCGGCTCGGTTCACTGTTTCTCTCCCGTCAAGCCTCCATGAAGGCGATTTCACGAACGCCACCCGGCCTGATGGCTTCTGCTCTCCACCGGATGCGAGGGCACCGGAGCAACCCCGCATCAACGCGACGCTGGGCGAGGAGAGCACCCTGCTCCGCGTCGTCGTACCAACCGGATGCCGCTTCAGCGCACCACCGTCAGCTTGCGCGTCTGCGTCACGTCGCCCGCGCGGAGGCGGACGAAGTAGACGCCGCTCGGGAGGCCCGACGCATCGAACGCCGCCGTCTGCGGACCCGCCGCCTGCAGGCCGTCCGCGAGCACCGCGACGGTCCGGCCGAGCACGTCGATCACCTCTACGCGGGCCGTGCCGCTCTCAGGCATCTCGAAGCGCACGGTGAGCGCGTCGGCGGTGAGCGGGTTCGGATAGAGCGCGCCGAGCGTTGGCGTCGCGCCCGGCAACCCGGGCTCCTCATTCGCTACGGGGTTCGCCCCGAGGAAGAGAAAGGGCTTCATCTCGTAGGTCTGGTAGAGCGGCCACTGGTCGGCGGTGTGCGGGCTCGGCACGCCGTTGATGCTGAAGAAGGCGCTCTGCCCCGGAGGGATCATGTTCTCGGCCCGGCTGCCGTCCGTGCTGAACCGCAGGATTTGCTGGTACGTGCCCGGATACTCGCGCGCGTCGATCACCGCGTGAATCCCTTTCAGCTCGTCGAAGGCCAGCGGGACGTTGTCGAGCACGTACGCCTTGATGTCGAGCACGCCGTCGTAGGGCCGCCCGCCGACGGGTGCCCACGGCATGATGTCGCCGTGGTCCCACCACACGGCAGGCTTGTTATTCCAGTTGACGTAGTAGCCCTGCGCCGGATTCGCGTCCTGCGGGAGGTTCCCGAATTCGAGGAGGCCGTCCCACTCCTGCGAGCCGTCGCCGAGGAGCGGGAGGCGCGGGTCGGCCCCGTCCGGTCGGTCGGGGTAGCGGCCGACGTGCCAGAAGTTGATGTTCTGATCCTTGTCGGCCTGGAAGAAGTTGAACGACACGGGCAGGATTTCGAGGGCCGCTTCGACCTCCTCCACGCTCTCGGCCTTCCACACGGCGTAGAGGGAGAGGATTACGTCGAGCTCCTGCTGCCAGAAGGCGTACTGCCACGTGAACGCCTGCTGGTTGTCGAGGTCGGTCGTGTAGACCGGCCCGTGGACCGAGCGGTGATGCGTGAACTCGACCGGCGCGCCACCGAGGACGTTGATCGTCTCGGTGATCGCCTCGTAGTCCACGAACGATCCGTCGTAGAGGTAGCGCGAGAGGGTGTTGTCCTCGGTCGTCTCGACGAAGGTATCGACGTTGTCCGAGACGCCGCTCGTGAGCGTCCATGCGCGGCCGGCGGTCCGGCCGATGATGACGCCGGGGGCCCCCGGCACCGTCATCCCCGCGACGTGGAGCGTCGGCGCGGCGGGGTCGCCGACGAGGAGTTCGGACTCCCACGTCACGGCCCGGCTCGTGCTGCCCGGCCCCGTCACGCTGGGCTGGCCCATCTGCGGCGCGCCGAGGAGCAGCACGTCGCCCGAGGCGGACTGGCTGGGGCCGACGAGCGTGGCGTACGACCCGAACTTGCGCGGCACGCCGATCTCAGCGTAGAGCTGCTCGACGCGCTCGCGCTGCGCCGCGACGGCGTTGTAGAGCGCCGGGTCGACGGACGGGCCGCGGTACGTCACCTCCCTCGGAAGCGGTTGAAAGGCCGGGTCGGCGGAGATCGTCGTCGGCGCGGTCGGGTCGTTGATGGGGCGGTTCTCGTCGAACCACGCCTGCCCGTTGGCTTCGAGCTCGGCGAGGCGCTGGAGCTCCTGCCCGCCCGCTTCGCCGAAGCGGCGGATGAAGAACTGGATCGTCGCCATCATCTTGTCGGTGTCCCACGGCTCGATCCCGATGATCGTGAACGGGAGCTGCGTGTACTCGACCGGCTTGTACGCTTCCGGATTCGCGGCGACCGAGTCGATGTAGGCGTTGACGCCATCGACGAAGCCGAGCATCAGCGTCCGGATGTCCTCGGGGAGGGCCTCGAACTGAGCCTGCCGCTCGGCCGGGGTGTAGTAGAACTGCCGGACCTGCCGGTCCGCCGCGACGAAGCCCGACCCGAAGGCCTCGGCCAGCCGGCCCGTGCCCGAGCGCCAGAAGGTCTCCATCTGGAACAGGCGGTCCTGCGCGACGGCGAAGCCCTGCCCGAAGAACACGGCGGACTCGGTCTCGGCGGTGATGTGCGGCACGCCCCACTCGTCGCGGTCGATCACGACGGTCGTGCCGTCGGAGGCCTGGAGGGTGATGTCCTCAGCGGCCTGCCCGAAGGCGGCGGAAAGCGGTGCGCTCGTGAGCACGAGGAGCGCGAGCAGTCGGAGGGTGCGGCGCGTCATGGCAGTGGCGGATAGGCGCGTAGGAATAAACAGTGTTAAACCAACCGAAGCGACTCGGAAGCAGTTCCAGTTGCCGCCGCCCTCCGGCCCCGTATTTTGATGCTTCGCCTACCCTCTCCCTCGCATGAAAGACCGCATCCAGTCCCTCAACGCCGAGCTTTTCGACGAGATCGTCGCGCTTCGACGCACACTCCATCGCCGCCCCGAGCTCGCCTTCGAGGAGCACGAGACGGCCGCGCTCGTGGCCGAGACGCTCGGCGCACTCGACGGCGTCGAGGTACAAACGGGCGTGGCGAAGACGGGTGTCGTCGCCACGATCCGGGGCGCGAAAGACGGGCCGACGCTCGCCCTCCGCGCCGACATGGACGCGCTCCCGATCCGCGAGCAGAACACGTTCGACTTCGCCTCGCAGAACGACGGGAAGATGCACGCGTGTGGGCACGACGCGCACACGGCCTCGCTCCTCGGCACGGCCAAGATCCTCCACGCGATCCGCGATGAGTTGAACGGGAACGTCCGCCTCCTCTTCCAGCCGAGCGAGGAGAAGATCCCCGGCGGCGCGAGCGTGATGATCGAGGCCGGCGCGCTGGAGGCCAACGGCTCGCCCGCGCCGACGGAAATTGTCGGGCAGCACGTCGTCCCCATGCTGCCGGTCGGGACGCTCGGCATCCGCAGCGGCGATTTCATGGCGAGCGCCGACGAAGTCTACCTCACCATCCGCGGCGAGGGCGGCCACGCCGCCGCCCCGCACAGCCTCGCCGCCGACGCCGTGCTCGTGCAGGCCCACGTCCTCACCGCGCTGCAAAGCCTGATCAGCCGGAACAGCCCGCCCGACGTGCCGAGCGTGCTCTCGTTCGGCCGGATCGTGGCGGAGGGCGCGACGAACGTGCTCCCCGAAGAGGTGCGGATCGAGGGCACGTTCCGGTCGATGGACGAGGGCTGGCGCTTCCGCGCGCACGACCTCATCCGCCGCATCGCCGAGCAGACCGCCGCCGCGTTCGGGGCGACGTGCGAGGTCGAGATCGCCGTCGGCTACCCCGCCCTCACGAATGACCCCGACCTCGCGGCGGCCGTGCGGGCGGCGGCCGTGGACTACGTCGGGGCCGAGTGCGTGGTCGACCTCCCGCGCTGGTTCGCCTCCGAGGACTTCGCCTTCTACACGCAGCGGATGCCGGGCGCGTTCTACGTTCTCGGCGTCGGCAACGAGGCGGCCGGGATCACGCACGGCCTCCACACCCCGCGCTTCACGATCGACGAGGACGCGCTCCGGCTCGGTCCGGGGTTCATGGCTTACCTCGCGTGGCGGCGCGGCACCGACGCAACGCGTTGAGTGGCCGTGCTCTTTTGAGCTTGCCGGCGGGGCCAACGTGATACCGCTCAGCGGCCGAGGTAAAGCAGCTTTGTCGTCGCTACTTCGCCGGTGCCCGCACGGAGCCGGACGAGGTAGAGGCCCGGACGCCACGGCACCTCAGGCCGCAGGGTATGCGATCCAGCCCCGAGGCGTGCCGTGTGCCCCCACACCTCCCGTCCCAACACATCGAAGACGTTGACGCGCACCTCGGTCGGTGTACCGAGCCACACATCGAGCGTCACTGGCTCTGACGTGGGGTTGGGGTACGCCGCAAGTTGCACCTGCCTCGCCTCCGCAGTAGGCAGAGGTTCGGAGGCCACGGCGCGACGGAGGTCCCAGACATAGCCTGCGCCTCGACCCGCCGGGCTATTCTGCCCGTCGTGTTGGGTGCCCCGGCCACCGCGTAGTGACCCGACGCGCCAACTGAGTAGCCGAGCTCGTCACCTGGAGCGCGGTCGCTCGCCCAGAGCTCCGCCTCTTCGTTCCATGTCGGACCCATCTCTCCCGTCGTCCGACGGAAGAGACGCGCCGTCCCAGCAAAGTTGTAGGCGCGGTTTGCACCGAGCACGGCGACGGTGCCGCCGACCTCTGGGGCAGCGGCGAGCGCAACGGACCATCCGAGGCCCTGAGCCTTGCTACCGCCTGCGGCGACGAGCTTCTCCTCAAACGCCCACACGCCGTTTCCCTCACGGCAAAAGACGTATCCGGCTCCGACGGACAGCATCCCGTCGATGTCCTGGCCGGTTGCTCCGGCGAGCGCGAGGATCTCTCCGCCGGATGTCTCCACAAGTGCTACTCCGCGCCCGAAGAGGTCGCTAGGGTTGGCGTCGGGAGCGACGAGCTTGGCTTCCTCGACCCATGTGCCGTCCGGCGTTCGGCGGAAGGCGTAAGCCGCTCCTCGCTGGTCACTATCACTCGGTGCGCCGATGAGGGCGAAGGGTACGCCCTCGCTGGACACCACCACCGCCACCCCACGCCCGAACCCAGCCGGTGCGCTGGCGTCAGAGGCAAGGAGGCGAGCTTCTTCAACCCATATACCGTCGGTCGCGCGGCGGAAGATGTAGGCCGCACCCGTCGTTTCACCGACATCGTCTGCTCCGAAGGCTCCTACAACTGCATAGTCGCCATGAACTGCTACTGCGCTGCCAAAGGCTTCGTGGACATCCGGCCCATTCGTGAAGCGTGCTTCCTCGATCCAGGTGTCTTCCTCCGTCCGACGAAAGATGTAGGCCTTGTCGGTCTCGGGCATGAATCCGTTGCCCCGCGCTCCGGCGATGACAAGATCTTCCCTGCCGTCGCTCCACGCGCCCACGGCCATGCCGAAGGTGAAGAAGCTCTGCTCAGAGGCGTTGAGCCGGGTCTCCTCCTCCCACCCGTCTGCCGTCTCGCGGAAGACGTAGGCCGCGCCGGTCGTCGGGGTAGAGTCGTCGCGGAAGGCTCCGAGCACGACGAAGCCTTTGGCGGCAGCGATCGCCCACCCGGCGGTGGCAAGTTCATCGGTCCCGGAGCCGACGAGCTTCGCGTCTTCGGTGATGACGGGCTGTGCCTGCACTGCCACCGTAAAAAGGAAGACGATCAGCAGGGTGGGGCACATGGCGACGAAGCTCAGAGATGGAACCGATAGGAACATAGAGGACCGAAGCGAGCTTTGCAAATCCTTCACCATCGACGAGGACGCGCTCCGGCTCGGGCCGTGGTTCATGGCCTACCTCGCCTGGCGGCGCAGCGCAGACGCGGCGGGCTAAGTAGCTGTTACATTCCGCGCGCTTCCTGCCGATACGAGGCTTTGGCAGGCGCAGCACCGACGCGGCCGGCTGAGCAGCGGTCGGCCTATAAATGGATACGGCATGCGCCGGTGGGCTATTGACGGCAGGCGGTGCGCTCGCCTATCATCACCCATTCTTTCCACATAGGCGAACCCCTATGCCCTCCAGCGACCGACACGACGTCACCCGGCTCCTCGACCAAGTACGCAACGGCGATGACGGCGCGCTGAACCGCCTCCTCCCTCTCGTCTACGACGAGCTCCACGCGCTCGCCCACCGCCAGCGCCGGCGCCGGGGAGCCGCCGAGACGCTGAACACGACGGCGCTCGTCCACGGAGCCTACGAGAAGCTCGTCCGCGCTCCCGGCGACTGGAACGACCGGACGCACTTCTTCCGCGTCGCCTCGCAGGCGATGCGCCAGGTGATCGTGGATTACGCCCGTGCCCAGCGCACCGCCAAGCGCGGGGGCGACCAGCCCAATGTCTCCCTCGACGGCCTCCCCCTCGTCGCCGAGGAGCGCACCGAGGAAGTGCTCGCCCTCGACGAAGCGCTCTCCCGGCTGAGCGCGCTCGACGCCCGGCAGGGTGAGGTAGTTACGCTCCGCTACTTCGTCGGGCTCACGATTCCGGAGACGGCAGAGGTGCTCGAGCTCTCCCCCGCCACCGTGAAGCGGGAGTGGACGGCGGCGCGGGCGTGGCTTCATCGCGAGATGAGCCGCGCCGCCTGAGCGCGCCCTATGGAACTCTCCCCCGACTTCGTCCGGTGGCAACACCTCAAAGCACTTCTCGCGGAAGCCGCCGACCTCGCCCCGGACGCACGCACAGCCCTCCTCGCCGGCCTGGACGACGCCGACCTCCGCGCCGACCTCGCCGACCTCCTCGCGGCCCACGACGAGGCGGAAACGCTGGATCGCTTCGAGGCCCCCGCCTTCGGCGCTCCCCACGCCTTCGCCGAGGACGCGCGCGTGGGGCCTTATCGGCTCGTGCGGGAGATCGGGCGCGGCGGGATGGGAACGGTCTACCGGGCCGAGCGAGCGGACGGCCAGTTCGAGCAGGCCGTCGCCCTCAAGCTCCTCCCACCGGGACTCGGCTCGGCCTCCTCTGCCGAGCGGTTCCGCACGGAGCGGCAGATCCTCGCCCGGCTCGAACACCCCCACGTCGCCCGCCTCCTCGACGGTGGCGTCACCAAGGCCGGACCGCTCGGCCACGAGCTGCCGTGGCTGGCGATGGAGCTCGTCGACGGCGAGTCCATCACGGCCTACGCCGAGCGTCGGCGACTCCCCGTTGAAGCGCGGGTTCGGCTGTTCCTCCAGGTCTGCGACGCCGTGGCCTACGCCCACCGCAGCCTCGTCGTCCA
>JBBSMX010000068.1:0-21916 GCA_038232935.1 Rhodothermales bacterium
AACCACGGAAGGCCGAGGTTCGGATGGAAGCCGAAGGCCCACCCCACGTACTGCGTCGCCGCCGCCAGCCCGAGGGCGACGCACCCCATGAGCACGATGAGCAGGCCGTAGTGGCTCGTCGGTGTCCGAGGCCGCGGCGGTGGCCCCGGCGTGTAGACCGCGTCTCGTTCGCTCCCGGTCGTGCTCTCCCCCACGCCCCTACCCTCCGCTCAGGACGTGCGTGAGCGTCAGGAGGGCCAGGAGCACGAGGAATGCCGAGGCCCCCGCCATCAGCCCGATCACGCCGGCCCACATGAGCATCGCCCGCGACGGCCGCCCCAGCAGCATCGCCGTGCGCGCGGCAGTCTCGCCCGCTTCGCGCTCCCTCGCCTCCAGCGTCCGCCGCGCCCGGACGAGGTCGTCCTTCGCCCGGTTCAGCTCGACGGTCGCCGCGTCCACCGCGTCGCACCACGCCCTCACGGATTCGGGGCCACCGTGCAGGTCAGCGCCGTGCAGGTTGGGAGTTTTCTGTCTCGTCGAGTCCATAGCGACCTCCCTCAATAGCGCCGCGCCAGCGGTAGCGTCGCTGGCTGCGAGGTGGCGCGTCTGCCGTCATCCATGAACCCATCCTCGGCCGCGTAGGGCGCGAGGGCGAGGTCGCCGTTCATGAACACGTTGAACCGCGTGCCCGCGGCGATCTGGATCGTCGGCCGCCGATTGACGTTGCCGCGCAGCATCTCGGTAGCGACACGCGAAAGCTCTGTCGCTACGCTCCCAGCCATCATCTCACCCGGTGACGGATAGGCGAACGTCCCGCCGGGTGGCCGACTCCGCGAGGTGGCGTAGGCAAGACTTCCCCCGACCACGGCGAGCATCATCGCATTCCCGAAGGCCTGCCAATAATGCCGGTTCACCCGGCCCGTGAGGCCCGATGCTCCCGCCCCGTCCTTCGACCCCAGCCCTGGCAGTGTGACACTCCGCCCGTCGGGGAACACCATCCGCGTCCACGCGACGAGCAGGCGGCTCTGATCGACGGCGATCTGGTTGTCGTAGGTCCCGATGAGCCGGGTCCCGCGCGGGACGAGGACGACCTGCTGCGTCTCGGAATCATAGACGTTCCGCGACACTTGGGCGACGACCTCGCCGGGGAGATCGGAGTGAACGCCCGTGACGAGGTACGCCTCGACGAGCGTGCCCTCACGGATCTCATACGGGCTGACGGGGCGCTCGACCGTCGTTGCGATGTACCGGCCTTCGGCCTCGCGTGCGGCGACGGCTCCCCGGACGAATTGCTCGGCTCGGACGCCCGGATGAAGCGCGGTCGCGCCCTGACCGCCTGCTGTTCCTCCGCCGGTCATCATCGCCTGCCCCCCTCCCACCGCCGCAGCGCGACCGGAAGGAACCTGCCGCGTGCGGCTGCCCATCATGCTTTCGAGGGCCGAGAGCGTTTCGGCGTAGCTCTCACCGAGCGGGTCGGATGCACCGGCAGATTCCTCCGGCGATCTCCCACCGCTCCCGGCGAAGTCCCCTCGTGCAGAAGGCGAGGCGGACGAGATGAGGCCCTGCGGCATGAGCGCCGACCGCTTCGCCCGTCCCAGCGCCTGCTCCTCGTCCGAAGGCTGCTGCGGCTGGGACGAGCCCGTGCTGTAGTACGCGCCCGACGAACCGTACGGCGACGCCGTCCCCCCACCTGCCGCTCCGTAGGCGGGCGGGACCATCCCCGATGGTTGCGAAAATCCGTCGCGCGCGTTGCCGACCACGGTGCCAGCATGATAGGCCTCTTCCTCGACCGACGCCCGGTAGGTCGATGCCGCGAGCTCGTCGTCGGTCAGGCCCGTGATCGGGTCCACCCGCGCGAGCGTGTCATCGCCGAGCGGCCGGTCGTAGAACGTCCGCCCGGACGCGCCGCGACGGACGCCCTGCGCCTCCGCCTGCTCTTCGCGCACTTGGGCTTCCTCGTCGCGCTCCCCGCCCACGGCAAAGGCGACGACGAGCAGGGTCGCGCTCATGATGCCCGCGGCTACGACCACGGCCAGCCGGTTCAGCCGCGTGGCCGGTGGCGGGTCCGGCTGCCGGAGGTCGTCGGCCCGCACAGCATCCTCCTGCTCCGCCGGGACTCGTGGCTCTTCTGCCGGTTCGTTGCGTGTGTGCTCTTCCATGTCGTTCTCCAGTCGGTGCCGCGGGCGGTCTGCCCGTCAGCGTTTTTACGTCAGCGGTTGCTCCGTCAGCGGTCCAGGTTGACGATGAGGAGGGTCTCTTCGGCGTGGCGTTGCCGCCCGAGCCAGTCCTTCTTCCGCTGCCCCACGACGAGGACGCCGTGTTGGAGGACGCGGTCGGTGATGTAGTAGAGGCTCCCCTCCCCCGCCTCGCGCACGGCGTAGTTCAGGATCGCCCGCTCGCCGCCGTCGAGGACGAAGAGCACGGGGGCCGCCTCGTGCGCGGCGCTCTCCGGCAGCTTGACGTAGGTGTGCGCCCCGTCGTCGAACACCTGCTCGACCTCGAACGGGAAGCCGCCCGAGCGCCGGACGTCGTAGTCGAAGTTGAGGTTCTCCAGCCGGAACGCCTCCCCCATCGGGATCACCATCCGGTCGGCGTGTGCCTGCGCTTCGACGGCCGCGTGCTGCGCCTCGGCGCTCGCTACGGCCTCCGCCTCGAACGTGCGGATCATGTCGTCGGGGTAGTAGAACCGGATGCGCCGGGTGTAGACCTCCTGCGGGTTCTGCGACCCCCGGTTCCGACGACGCGACGGCGGCGCGTCGAGCGTGAGTTCGTAGATCCGCCGGTCCGTCGAGACGAGGAGGTTCGTCGTGAGGTCGAAGTCGGTCGGCTTCACGACGACGAGCGGGGTGTCCCCGCCCTGCCCGGCGAAGGCCTGCCCGATGATCCACCGTTCGGTGTCGCCGGCGACGAGGCCGAGGACAACCTCGCCCGCCTCGAGTTCGATCACGCAGGCCCGCAGCGGCACGCACGTCAGCGTGGGCTGCGAGTGGCCGTAGGGGAAGGCGACGTAGGCGCTCTGCTGGATCGTTCGCGCCTCGCCCGTCCGCCGGTACTCCTCGACGGCGTTGACGACGGGATCGGCCGCCTCGCCGCCTCGGACGACGACCGGTCCGGCCGCTCCGATGGGAGAAGCGATCTCGGTGGGAGCCGCCGAACCACTACTCATCTCGGAGGCCACCACCACGGGCGAAGCCGAGGGCTGCGCGTGTGCTCCGGTCGCGGGCAGCACGAGCAGAGCCGCGACGAGCAGGATGAAAGGGCGAAGGTGCTGCCGCTGCTGCGCGCTTTGCGCGGCGCGTCGAGCATCGGCAGGTCGAACATCGATGGGTCGGGTGGTCGTGCGGAAATCATGCATGGGTTGCTCCGATCTATGCAGGACGCGCGCACTCGTGGGGTCGTACCTCCGGCGGTGTGGTGAAGGACATTGCCGTCCTCGGTCGTCCCCAGGCATCCCATCCCCATGGGTGCCTCCGAGCGGCCGGAGACGACGGGTTGCTACGGTGGAGAGGTCCCGGATGCGTCGCCGCGAACGCCGCCACGTCCATTCCTCGGCGGACTGCTACCCGACACCCGCGACCAGTTGATCGCGGTGACGTAGAGGCCGAGCGGGTTGTGCGGGCGGACGGCGTCGGGCACCTGCTTCACGGTGAGGTATGCCTCCCACGCCGAGCGCCGCTGCGTGTCCGTCCCGTGCGGCGTCTCAACCTCCACCCACGTCAGCTTCCACGAGTCCGACCCGGTGCCCTCGGTCCCCGGCACCCGGATCACGCTCTTGACCTCGACGCGGCGCGCGAGTTGGCGCATGAGCCGGCGCGGGTCGTTCTCCGCGTCGGAGAAGTAGCCGTTGAGCCACTCCTGCGTCGAGCCGTCCGCGTAGGCGTAGGCGCTCACGATGAGATCGCGCTGCGCGGCGGGGTCGGCGTAGACCGTCCTCAGGTTGCGCACGAAGTGGCGGAGCGCAGCGTCGGTCACGGCCTCGCGCGCCGTGTACACGTTCCCGACCTCCTCGAACCCGCGCACCTGCCCCAACTCGTCCACCTCGACGACGAGGAGCTGCACGCGGGCGCTGGAGGCGAGCGCGATGTAGGCGACGGTCACGACGGCGAGGAGGCCGAGCGAGGCGAACGCCGCGAGCTGCCAGTTCCGCTTGCCCCGCGCGAGGTTCGCGAACTGGTCGGTGAACTCCCGCCGCCCGGAGACGAGGTAGTTCGGGAGACGTTTCGCGTCAGGCTTTGCGTCCGGCTTCGCTTCGTCGCCGGAAAGCAAAAGCAGTTCGGTCGATGTGGCCCCGTCCCCGCCGGGCGGGTCGCTGAGGGTGCCGTCGAGGGCCGACGGCTTCCGGCCGTGCTTGAGGCGGTAGAGAACGTCGCTGAAGGTCATCGGTGTCGGTGTTTAAGCTTATCAGGTGCGTGGACCTTACCGTCGGCGTCACTTCATTTTGACGGCTTCGGCGAGACCGAACGAGGTGCCGTCGAGGAGGTAGCGCGACGTGCGGTTCGGGATGATGACGGCGACGAGCGCGAAGACGAGCGCTCCCATCACCACCCGCGAGGCGGCGAAGTAGTCGAGCTCCCCAACCGTGGCGATGTATTCGGCCCACCCCTCGGCTACGCTCACCCCGATCCCGATCACGAGGTAGACGAGGAAGAGCCGGATGCCCACGCCGACGGCCCAGACGAGGTAGCGGTCGGTGAAGGTCGCCGTCCCCCGGAAGGCGGCGAAGCCGAGGAAGAACACCCCGGCCGTGACGGCGATATAGCTCTCGATCAGCAGGATCACGAGTTGCGCCGCGATGACCCCGAAGGCGAGGAGCACGACGAGCCCGCCCCACACGGCCGCGAACGACTGCGCCGGCGAGAGCAGCATGCCCAGCCCGAAGACGTTCTCCATCATCGCGCTGTAGAGCTCGAGCCCCAATTCGATCACCTCCGTCGGGTTGAGTTCCGAGACGCCCGCCGCCGTCTGCCCGGCAAGGACGAAGGAGTTGACGATGGCCGGGATCCACTCGTCGAAGAAGACGAGGCACATGAACAGGAACGAGAGCACGGCGCACTTGAGGAAGAACTCCCCCACGGCCTCGTCGAATGACCCCCGTTTCAGACCCCAGACCATTGCGCTCACCGCGAACTCGATCCCGGCGAGGAGCGCGAACGTCCGCTGCGCGAGGGGGCGAAGCCGGTCGGTCCAGACGCCGGCGGCGAGACGAAACTCGTCGGTGAGGTCGCCAGCGACCTCCTGCGCGAGCGCCGCCTCCGCCAGCACCGTGACGACCACCGTCGCGACGACGCCTGCGAGCGCCCACCGCGCGAGTCGCCAGGTCCCCCGGCTGGCCGCTCGGTACCACCCCGCTCGTCTGAGCTCACGCGCCGTCATCGCTCTTCCCGTTCCGCAGGCGTGCCTGCTGCTTCCTCTTCGGGCGCGTCTTCGCCGAGCATTCCGGTGTACCCTCGTCCTTCCAGCCTAGGCGCTCGCAGCTCGCGCTGTACGTTCCGAATGAACTCGTCGGCCATCAGGACCGGCTCGCAGTTTGGTCGCTCGTCGAGCCGCCCGGCCTCCGACTCGGCCGCGCAGTAGGCGACGGCATCAGCGAAGCGTCCCGGAGACTGCCGGTGCTGGGCTTGCCAGAATCGACCGTCGTAGCGGGCGCTCAGGGCGCTCACTCGCAGAGCCGCCAGCGGGTCGCCCCCGTCGGCGATCTCCTCGTCGGAGGGGCCGCAGCCGAGGAAGGTGAGCGAGATCAGAACCCCGGTCAGAATGCCACGGGCGCGAAAGGTGATCGTTTGCGGGAGGTGTCTCATGTCCGTTCTCGTCAAGCGGTCGTAGTCAGCGATTGTCGTCGGAGAGGATGCCGGAGTAGCCCCTGCCCGTTGGGTGGTCGTAGTCGGCCATCTCTTGGTAGAGCCGCTCTTCGTAGGCGAGCCGCTGCGCCTCCTGGTTGACCTCGTACGCCGCTTGCACAGCCTGCGCGTTCGCCTGCGTGGCGAGGAGCTGCCGGATGAGCACGAGCTCCTCGGCGGTGAAAGCCCCAATCGTGTTGCCCAGCTCGATGGCCCCCGTCTGTCCGCTCGTGCTCCCGAGCTGGTTCTTGATCCGGTCGAGGTCGCCCTGGCTCGTTTCGAAGTGCCGGCCCTGCGTCTGGAGGCTCACCATCGTGTTCGCCATCGTCCGGAGCGTCCGGTCGAACTGCCGCCTGCGCTCGACCGACCAGTCGGTGTAGGCACGGAAGCCGGGGAACGTGACGCCGAACTCGTCGAGGAGGCCGTCCATCGAGTATGCGAGGGCCTCGCCGGCGCGCATCACCTCGTCGAGTTCCTGCACCTTCGCGCGGATCGTCCGCCACGGCGGACTTGGCAGCTTCCGCAGCATGTCGACCTCATTGCGGATCTGCTGGATCTGGTTGCGAATCTGCTCGACGATCTTCGCCCCGTTCACGATCGTCTTCGCGATGTGGCCGGGGTCGAACACCTCCATCGGACCCGTCGGGATAGGCGGTCCGATGGGGCCGGGACCGATGGGGCCAATCGGCCCGATCTGAGCCGACGCGCCGGGTACCGTAGTCGCGCCGAGAAGGACGGCGACCGTGAGGGGCATCAGGAGTCGTCCGAAACGTTTGCGCGCGTTCTGCGGACGCTCAGAGCGTCGCACCGAGTGGAACGGGTAGTGTGCCGTGTTCATGGTTCACCTCGTGGGTCGAGGGGGTGAGGGATGCCGCCCTTCGGACGGCGTGGATGAAAGGCTACCGGAGAGGCCGTCGCCTCCGAATGGTTCGCCTCCCGGTGGATCGACGTCGAGCGCGATGTTCTGTGTGCCGGCAGCGTCGGCCGAGAGCGTCTCAGCCCAGCGGTCCAGCCCGCGCCGGCGCAGGAGCTCGGCGGGCCAGTCGGTACCGTGGTGCGCGGCCAATTCGTCGACCTCGCGGATCGTTTCCTGCATCGACCTCCCCGGTGCCGAGGCGAGGAACGTGAGTGCGGCGGGTCCCAGCCCGAGGGAGAACAGCCGGCTCCCCGTCGGGCTGGAGAAGTAGTAGTCCCGCTTGCGCCGCGCTCGCCCGACGATGCCGATCTCGGTCCGGTTGAGGCCCAGCCCCTCGTAGAGCCGGGCGCTTCCCTCTTCGAGGGCGTCGGCATTCGGGAGGAAGACGCGCGTCGGGCAGCTCTCCACCACGGCGTGCCGGTTCTCGAGCTCGGCGATCTGCCCCGCCGAGTGCGCCACCAGGACGACAGCCGCGTTCTGCTTGCGGAGTGTGAGGAGCCACTGCTTGATGCGCTCGGCGAAGAGGCTCCGCATGAGCGCTGCCCACGCCTCCTCGATCACGATGAGCGTCGGCCGCCCGGCCGAGAGCTGCTGCTCGACGCGGCGGAAGAGGTAGAGCAGCACCGGCACGAGCACGCGGTCGGAGAGGTCCACGAGGTGCTTCATCTCGAAGACCTGGTAGCGCGCCCCCTCTTCGAGCCCGTCGTCTTCGGCGTCGAGGAGGTGGCCGAGATTGCCGTCCACGGTGTAGGGCCGGAGCGCTGCCTTGAGGTCGCGGCTCTGGAGTTGGACGGATAGTTCGGTGAGCGTCCGGTTCTCGCGCGGACTCCGGGCCACGAGCTCGAGTGCTCGGTCGATGAGCTTGCGGAGGGCCGGCGTCACGTCGAGTCCCTGGAGGCCGAAGAGGACCTCCAGCCACTCCGCTGCCCACGCCCGCTCCGTCGGGTCGTCGATGCGCGCGAGCGGCTGGAACCGGACGATGTCGTTGCGCCCGGCGGCGATGTCGTAGTGCGTCGCGCCGGCGGCCTTCGCGAGGAGGTAGCCCGAGTAGCCGAGGTCGAACAGGAAGACCTGCGCCTCGGGATACCTGAACCACTGCGCGATGAGGGTGTTGACGAGCACACTCTTCCCCGCCCCCGTCGAGCCGATCACGAGCGTGTGGCCGACGTCGTCGTCGTGGAGGTTGATGCGGAACGGGGTCGTGCCGGCGGTGGCCGCCCAGACGAGCGCCGGGCTCTCCTCGGGGAAGTAGTGCGAGGGGTTCTCCTCCAGGCCGGGCCAGATCGACGTCGTCGGCAAAAGGTCGGCGATGTTGGCCGACGAGAGGACCGGGCGGCGGAGGTTGGGATGGCCGTGGCCGGGGAGGCTCCCGAGGTAGGCTTCGAGCGCGTTCACGTCCTCGACGCGTGCTGTGAAACCCCGGTCGTTCAGCCCCTTGACGAGCTCACCGGCGACGTAGTCAGCGCGCTCGGCATCAGGCTCCATGACGAGGAGCGTGCTCGTGTAGTAGCAGAAGCGGACCTCGCCCGAGGCGTTCGCCGCCATCGCCTCCTTCGCGTCCTCGGCCATCCGCTGCGCGTCGCCGTCCATGAACAGCTCGTCGTCGCGCTGCCGCGCCTCGCTCTTTTCCCCCTTCCCGCCCCCGGCCATGTCTTTGACGAGAGCGGCGGCCCCTTTCCGCTTCTGGAACCACCCGAGCTGCTGCCGCCGGATCTCTTTCGCCGCGGCCTGATAGCTCATCGGGATGATCCGGTTCGACCACCGGAACGGGTAGCCCAGCCCGCCGAGAAAATCGAGCAGCCCCGCGTGCGTCTCGTGCGGGTACCCCTGCACGGCGACGGCGCGGACGTGGCGGTCCCCGACGCGGGGCCGGAAGCCGCCCACGAGCGGGCGGTCGGCGAGGACGTAGTTCAGGTACGCCCCGTGCTCGGGCGCGCGCACCGGGTGGTGGAGGCCGGTGAGGCAGGCGTGGAGGTGGCGGCAGAGCGCGTCCGACGAAAGCCGGTCGAGCCGGAGCCGGGCCGAGAGCCGCCCTTCGAGGTCGTGGAGGGCCGCGCCGTAGTTCGCCAGCGCGTGTGTCCAGTCGCTCCCGTCGAGGTCGCCCCCCGAGCCGTCGCGGACGAAGAGGCTCCCGAGGCGGCTGTAGAGCTCCGGCGGCGGGAGGTAGGTCGCGACGAGGAGGTAGTCGGTCTCGTAGTACGTCCGCCCGCCCGTGTAGGTCCGCCGCCGCTCCTCGTCGATAAGCCGCGTCACGGGATCGGGAAACCCACCGGTGGGGGCGTAGGACGCGCTCGGTCGGCGGACGGCATCGACGTGGAACATCCAGTTGTCGCCGTAGGGCCGCAGCGCGTCCGAGACGTGCTTCGAGAGCACGTCGAGCTCCGTCGCCGTCGAGCTCGTGAGGTCGGGGCCGCGGTAGCGCCAGCCGGCGAGGAACGAGCCGTCCTTCTGGAGCACGGTGCCCTCGCCCACGAGGAAACCCCACCCGAGGAGATCGGCGAGGCCCGCCGGCTCCTTTCGATGCTCGCGCGTCCGGGTGGCGAGCTTGGCCGCGCCGGCTCCGGCTCCAAAGGCGAAGAGGGTCGTGAAGAGGTCCATGAGAGCAGAGAGACTGAGAGAGGTTTAAGTGTTTACACCGCTCCTATCGCTTTGGAATCGAGAGCTTCGCCGCAGGCGCTCTCCCACCGTGCGAGGCGTGGGGGGCGTAGTAGTCCTTCCCCCACAGCGAGCGGACGTAGAGCACGGCGAGGAGCGGGTCCTTCGCGTTGATCCACACCATGAGCGGGTGGAGCACGAGCACCCACACGCCCGCCGCCAAGACCGTCGCGAGCTGGATGCCGACGGCGAAGAAGAGGAAGCCGACCGTGCAGGCCTCGACGAGGAGGAAGCCCTTGTCGACGCCCGCGTAGAGCGGCACCCGGATGAGCGACTGGTGGACACGGCGGCGCTGGAGGTCGCGCACCGTCGGGTTCTGCGTTCGAGGTTGCATGTTCATGGCGATGGATGGGGTTCAGAAGAGCGATCCGGCGAAGGCGAGGCCATCGACCACCTGGAGCGCGCCGAAGACGAGGGCGATGCCGATGACGGCTGCCGCGAAGCGCCGCGCCCCCTCCTCGTGGCGCACGAAGCCCCAGACGACGCCGGCGACGACCAGCATGAGTCCGGCGAGGAGGCGACCCGTCGTGCCCGTGAGGGCGTCGAGGAGTGTCCCAAAGGGCGTGTTCCAGGGGAGGTCTGGCCCGCCGGTCCCGGCCCACACAGCGGGCGCTGCGAGGATGTGGGCGGCGAGCACGAACCCGAGGAAACGGACCGTCTTCGCGAGTCGGCCGAAGGTCGAGCGCGGGCGCGTTGGATGCACACGCCGCCGATGCAACGGCAGATGGACATTTCGCCTGCCGCGCTCTTCCGCGATTCCGCGCCGGTGTGTACTTTGTGGATTGGCTACACGCATCCCATGCCGGGTGGTGGCTCTGATCTGCCTGGTGTGGTGAGGGCCGAACCGGATCGTTCCCGATCCTCGGATCAGTCGATCCGCACGTTCGGTTAGAGCGACGCTCGGGGCCGGCAGCATCCCCAACGACTCCACGTCGTGTCCTGCCGGCGTCGGGCGTCGTCGCTTTATGGGCGATCAGATCGTGTGTGATCACGCCGTGACCGATCAGACCACGCCGCCGGCGAAGGCGAGCGCGTTGACGATCTGCACCGCGCCGAACATCAGCGCGATGGCGACGATGGCCTGCCCGAAGCGCTTGGCCCCCTCCTCGTTGCGCGTGAATCCCCAGACGATGCCGCCGACGACCAGCATGAGTCCCGAGAGGATGCGGGCCGTCGAGCCGGTCATGTTGTCGAGGAGGTTCTGGAGCGGCGTGTTCCAGGGGAGGTCCACGCCGCCGGTGCCGGCCACGGCCTCACTCGGCAGCAGCAGCACGACGAGCGCGAAGGCGACGAGGCCGAGGAGTCGGACGGCGCTCTGCCGGTCCATCGCCCGGCGGCCGAAGCCGCGCCGCCGGCCGCTGGTGTTGGGGTGGGTGTGGTGATGCACGGTAGTACCCTCCGGGCCTGCCGGCCCGCTCTGATGAGAGGTTGTTCGGCGGACCCGGAATGGGTTCTCGCCGCATGAGTGGAATCAGTTAGATCCCGTGGGATCGCTCGATCCCGGTTGTGCCGGTGGTGGCCGGAGCGGCACCATCCCCATGGGCCTCTCCCCTCCCCCGCCGTCACAAGTCGTCGTGCTGTAGCTGTCTGGCGTCTATACGCTGGCTGGTTGTGGTCGCTCGTCGGCGTCGCCGTCCGGTTCGCCGACGGTGAGGAGGCTTTGGAGATCGAACGAGCCGTCGGGTCGGAGGCCGCGGACGCGGACGAGGTCTCTCACCCGCCTGGTCTGGTGCCCCCCCTCCATGATGACGAGGAGGTCGACGGCCTCGGTGATGAGTTCGGTCTGGCTCGGCACGTTCGCGCGCTGGCAGAGCCGGTCGAGTCGGAGGAGTGCGGCCGAGGCGTCCTGTGCGTGGAACGTCCCGAGGCCGCCGGGGTGGCCCGTGCTCCAGGCGTCGAGGAGGTCGAGCGCCTCAGGCCCCCGGACCTCACCCACGACGATGCGGTCGGGGTAGGCGCGGAGCGTGTGGCGGACGAGCTGCGCGAGCGTCACGCTCGGCGTCGTGCGGAGGGCGAGGTGGTCGCGTGCCTCGCACTGGAGCTCGACGGTGTCCTCCAGGATCACGACGCGCTCGCCGGGACAGCGGTCGGTGATCTCCTTGAGGAGGGCGTTCGTGAAGGTCGTTTTCCCGCTTCCCGTGCCCCCGGCGACGAGCACGTTCCAGCGCTCCACGACGGCTCGGCGGAGGACCTCGCGGCCTTCCGGGGGCAGGATTCCCTGCTCCACGTAGTCGTCGAGCGTGTAGACGACGGCGGGTGGCTTGCGGACGACGAAGGCGGCCCCGGCGGCCATCGGCGGGCGGAACCCCTGGAGGCGCGCGCCGCGGAACCGTTCCACGGGCAACTCCGCCTGGATCGACGGGCTGTCGCCGTCGAGCGTGAGGCCGTGGAGGTCGGCGACGGCGTTGAGGAACTGCTCGACGCGCTCGCCCGCGATCCGCTCTCCCGTGTCCACCTTCCCCCGGCTCCGCGTGTCGAACCGGACGCGCCCATCTTGCGGGTTCACGTAGATCTCCGTCACGTCGTCGGTGGCGAACCCGTCCACGATCGTCTCGCCCAGGTAGCGCGCCATCATCTCGGCCACCCGCGCGGATCGCGCCTCGGCAGAGCGGAGGTCTCGGGCGCTCGCTTCCCCGGCTGCCCGTTCGCTCTCTCTGGAATCCCCCTTTGCGGAGGCGATGTCTCTCGTCAAAACGTCCTGCATCGTACCCCCCTGTTCGTGCCCAATCGGTCGCCATCTTCCAACACCGGCTCGCGTCACTTCGCGGTGACACGCTCCGCAATTATTAAGCAGAAATGAAGGGGGCGTCAAGGGTTCGAGAAGCCCCTCCCGTCCAGTTGCCGCAAGATGGCGGCAGAGCGGCAGGAACCCGGCATCGCCGATTCGATGCTAAACCGCCGAGGTTTTGTGGCCTATCACATCCAGGCTTGCGGACCGTCCGGGATCAAAAAATTTGCAAGACCCCGAGCCGAGCCGGTCACACCTCCTGACCCTCTGGTCTCTTCGCCGTCTCGCAGAGAAGGATGCTACTCTGCGGTCCAGAGTGGGCGCATGGTCGAAATCACGCTGCTCGCTGGGACGGGGCCGAAGTAGCGAGAGTCGAAGCTGCGCGGGTGGTGACCGGAGAACATGAAGAGCGAGTCCTCCCCAACGACGTGCCGGCCGAAAGGGAAGTGAGGAAGCTCCCGTCCTCCCCTGTCGCGGTGGTAGACGGCGCTTTCCGGCACGGCCCGACCGTTGACCGCGATTCCCTCTTCGGAGATCGAGACGGTGTCCCCGGCGGTGGCGAGCACGTACTTCCCGAGCGGCTCGACCTCGCCGGGACAGTCCCCCCGGTGGAGGTATCCCCGTTCCAGCGCATACGCCGCCACGTCCTCCGGCGGGCAGAACGTGGCGAGGCGGCCGACGGCGACGGGGGCGTCGGTGTACAGGTAGAGGCCGCGCGGGATGCTCGGGGTGAGGGTGAACCGCACGCCGAGCGCATAGGCGAGCAGCGTGCCCACGAAGAGCAGCACTCCGACGACCAGGAGCGGCGATATCCTCGTCTGCGAGTCAGCCACGGCTACGGGATTATGAGTGTTTAAGCGTGTACACGTTTACACTTATCAGCTTATCCCGCGCGGATTGCTGCTCTTGCTCTCGAAGAACAGGTCGAACGCCTCCTCCACGAGGTCCTTCTTCGTGCGGGCACGGTTGCCGGCGTGCAGCTTGTCGAGCGCATAGAGCCGGTCGAGCTGCTCGATCTGGTCCTCCCGCATGAGGAGCGTGTGGCGACGGTACCCAGCCGCCACCCCACGGCGCGTACTGTCCGTCTGATCCTGGGAAGCGGACTCGGTTGCGGCACCCTCTCCCCTCGCCGCTGAGGTCTTGGTCGGTTGTTTGGCCGTCTTCGACTTGGGCTTCGCTTCGGCCGTGGCGGACTTCTTTTTTGGAGGTTGCGCTTTGCGTTTAGACTGCGCTTCTCGCTTCGGCTCGGGAGGAGCAGGTGCGTCGTCAAGCCAGTCCAGGGCACCGCCTCCGAGGGGGTTGCTTCCCAGCTTGCTCTTGTCTGTGTTCTCGCTCATGGTCGTCGTAGGTTGTCTACTGTAGCGGTACGCTGTCGGTGCTGCGATGTCGGCGTCACGCCTCGAACCGGGCGGTGATCTCTTCGGTGAGCCGGACGTAGTCCTCGGCACCCCGGCTCGACGGCGCGTGCTCGAAGATGGTCTTCCCGTGGGAGGGCGCTTCGCTCAACTTCGTATCGATGCGGACGCGCGTCTCGAACATCCGGGGGCCGAAAAACTCCTCCATCTTCTCCACGCTCTCCTCGTGGATGCTGCGGCGCTGGTCGTACCCCGTCACGAACGCCCCGCCGATTTGGAGGTCGTTGTTGAGCTTGCGGATCGTCTTGATGGCGTCGACGATCTGCGCCACGCCGACGAGCGCGTAGAACTCGGCCTGCACGGGGATCAGCACGTAGTCGGCAGCCACGAGCGCGTTGACCGTGAGCAGGCCGAGCGAGGGGGGGCAGTCGATGAGGCAGTAGTCGTACAGGCTCTCGCCGGATGTGTCCTCGGAGACGGCCTCGAAAGCGTCGGCGAGGATCTTCTCGCGGCCGAACACGCTAGCGAGCTTGATCTCCGCGCCTCCGAGGTTCAGCGTGGCGGGCACGATGTGGATGGGGTGCTTGGCTCCCTCGATGGACCGCTCCACGGAGGCTTCCGCGATGGTCGCTTCCTCCTGGAGCACGTCGTAGATGGAGTGGGGGGGAGGCTCGCCGTTCCAGAGGCCGAGGCCGCGCGTGAGGTTGGCCTGGGGGTCGAGGTCGACCAGGAGCACGCGGCGGTCCCGGCGGGCGAGACCGGCCGCGAGGTTCACGGCGCTTGTGGTCTTACCCACGCCGCCTTTCTGGTTAGCCAGGGCGATGGTTTGCATAGGAGGTGTTTACTCGTGTGAGCGTTTAAGTGTTTAAGATAATAATGCTGCCGTTCATCTGCAATGGGCCAGAATAGAGAGGCAGATTGCAGGCAAAAGCGTAAACGCTTAAACATTGATAAGCGTTTAATAAGGGGAGGGGAGGTAGCTATCAGCGGCGAGGCTAGCACCTCCGCCGCCTCGACGGGCTGACAGGGCGAGCCCGTCGAGGCGGCGGGCGACGCGAGTAGCCCTCGGGAAGAATCACCGGCGCGGCTCGCGCGGACCGATTCACCAAACCTCCGGTGCAGGCATGGCTTTCTCCCTCATCATCCCGTCGTTCACCGCTCAACCCCAACTCGATCTCTTCGCCGTCCTCGGCGCGGCGGCGTCAGCGAAGAACCACAGCCCTCGGCAAGGAGTCGCCCCAAATGGCGTTTCCGTTGACGATCACGGAAGAGCACTCGCCACCCATGTGCTTGAGTATCTGGAGAGGGGAGAGGCGTTCACGTCGGAGGCGCTCTTCGAACTGGCAGCGGAGGTGTACGGGGGCACGCTCGCCGGCGGCGCGTTCTCGGCTCGGGACGCCTATGACGCAGCCGAACTCGGCTTTCACCTGTTCCTCCTCCAGAGTAGCCCTGCGACGGCCGGTGCGACGTGCGAGACGCCGGAGCAGGCGCTGAACGTTCTCAGCGAGGTAGAGCGAGTGTGGCGGCTCCTGCCGACGCAGACGCGGCGCTCGCGGGAGCAGCAGGCGTATCAGCAGTTCTCGACGCCGGCCCCGTATGCCTTCGCCTGTGCGTGGGCAGCGGGACTGCGGAAGGAGGATGGCAGCGCCGTGGCGAGCATGTCGTCGGCTACGAACCCCAGGCTGCCTGAATGCACCGAAACCGAGCGCACGCCCCGACGTATCATCGGCACATGGCCTCATCGCATACGCCACCTGCCGCGCCACTCATGCCTACCGCCGACTCTCCCCGCAACGGTTTCGCCGATTGGGACCTCCCCACAGCCGCCCACCGCGTCGAGGAGGGCCTCACCCCCGCCGCACTCGACGGGCTCCAGGAGACCCTCGACCTCTCCAGCCGCGAGCTCGCCGACGTGCTCCTCCTCTCGCCCCGGACCCTCTCACGTCGGAGGCGCTCCGCCGACCGTCTCCCCCCCGACGAATCGGAGCGGGCCTACCGCCTCGGTCGCCTCGCCGAGCTCGCCGCGCGCACGCT
This sequence comes from Rhodothermales bacterium, assembly GCA_038232935.1. GTDB lineage: Bacteria > Bacteroidota > Rhodothermia > Rhodothermales > JANQRZ01 > JBBSMX01. Next base: position 15,505 of record JBBSMX010000068.1, read on the forward strand.
CGGCGGCACGGAGGCCGCACGCGACTGGATGCGCGAACCGAACTTCGCCCTCGGCGACGTCCGCCCCCTCGACCTCGCACGGACGGAGCCGGGCGCGCGGCTCGTCGAGCGCCTCCTCGCTCACGTCCGATACGGGATGCCCGTATGATGGGCAGGGCACCCGGCGGGCAGGACCGAACGGACAGGCTGGGTCCTCCGATGAGACGTGACCGTGGTTGAGGTCTGGCGCATCACGGCCCCGGAGTACGCCGATGCCGCCTACTCCGGCGAGGGCGCGAAGCTCTGGGGTGGCCGGTGGGGCAGCCCCGGCCGGCGCGTCGTCTACGCCTCCGGCTCCCTCGCCCTCGCCACGCTCGAGGTCCTCGCCGGTGCGAACGACCGACGCCGGCTCCGTGGCTACCTCGCCGTCAGCGCTGCGTTCGACAAGCGGCACCTAGAAAGCATCGACGCTCCAGCCCTCCCAGCAGGGTGGGACGCCCGCCCCTACACGGCAGTCTCGCAAGCCGTCGGCGACGCGTGGCTGGACGAAGGGCGGTCTCTCGCGCTCCGCGTGCCGAGCGTGGTCGTCCCGAGCGAGTGGAACGTCCTCCTCAACCCTGCTCACCCTACTTTCAGTGAAGTGGTCATCGGCCCGCCGACCGTCGCCCCGTTCGACCCGCGTCTCTTGGAGTGAGACTATCTTGATGCGAGGGCCGCGTTCGCCACCGACACCCTCGACGTTATGCTTCCCAGATCAGACTAAGCGTTGAGTTGTAGGTCGGCATCGGGCAGCACTGCTCGTAGCAGCGCCCGGCGGAGTCCACCGTGTCATCTAGGACCAGGCAGTCAGGGGAGTAGGCTCTGGGCGAGTTGACGTTGTCTGTTGGGCAAAGAACTCCCCGGCTCCAGAGTGTGGGTGGGCGCGGCAGCCCCTCCGCATGCGTTTATATGGGAAGGTCGAGCTCACGAGCGACCATTCGATCCGCCCGTCCACGCAGCAAACGAGCGCGGAGGGGGCAACATCGAGGTGGACATATCGGAAAGCCGTAGCCGTCAGGCTCGTAGCGTAGGTTTCCGTAAGACTACGGATGGCGTCAAACGAGGTCCCGAGTTGCCGGGCGTCTTCGACGAAAACCGTTCTCGGCAAGAGGAGCTCAGCTGCGAACCGATTCGCCTCCGTCTCCGCCGGACGACGGCGGTGCCAGTCGAAAAAGTCAGCTTGGGTGCAGACGAAGACGGGATCCCCACGGTGGAGTTCGAAGTGCCCGAGTTCGTGCGCGGCCACGAACCGCCGCTTACCCTTCTCCCGGATCGCAGCATCGACGACTGCGATGGCCCGCTCGCCACGTCGGATCAAGCGCCCCTCGGCCCCCTGAATTCGGCGTGCCTCCACGAGCAGACCCCGCTCAAACGCGAGGTCCCGGATGTCCACGCCCGCGACTCGGTCGAGACCGAGGTCAGCCAAAATATCGCGGGCGCGTTGCTCGGCGAGGGCGATCCCGAGGTCGAACCCCATCCTATCCATCCTCCCGTTCGTCGTCCCGTTCCATTTCTTCGAGCACCCGAAGGAGCTCGGCATCCGTCAACATATCGATTGCGTCTTCCTCGCTGATCTCCTCCAGCTTGCGAAAGTGGGCCTGTAGCTGGACCTCGTCGCCTCCTGCGAGTAGGCGTGCGAGCGTGGAACGAACATCGTCGCCGAGCGCGTGGACGCGAGCAGCGACAACGCTGCGGAGTTCTGCAACCGTCCGCTCCGCTCTGGCCCGCCGGCCCGCCGCCGCGCTGAGCCGGGCCGTGCTGTAGAGCGCGCGGGCGAGCGCGACACCCTCCTCGGCAAGGCGGTCGGCGTCCAACCCGGCGTCCGACAGGATCTCGCGAGCCATCTCGGGATCGTCGAAAGCGGCCTCGCCGAAACTGTCGAACAGGCGCTGGAGAGCGATACGGTCGGAGTCTGGTTGGGTCATCGTTGTGAAGTGGCAGAGCCTTCGAAGAGAGGGTGGTCTTCCCAGCACTCATGCCCCGCCATCGCGGAGAGGAGTCGGCGACGGAGCTTGCGCGTGAGGGTGTATACCTCGTTCACGTCTATGCTGAGGATATCGGCTATTTCGTCACGGGGCATCCCCTCTTCCAGCCCCATCTGGACCACCGTGAGCCCGTCGTCGCCCTCCGTCTCACGCTCGATGATCGCTCGAAGCTCTTCAACGCACTCGTCGGAAGCAACGACCAGGGACGGGTCAGGCGATCCGGCGGCATACCCGTCCATATCGGGGGACTCTTCGGCGTCGCCGGCGTCTCGGTGCCGGTGGTCGGCCGATCTCACCAGATTACTGATGAGGCTGCGAGCCACGCTCGTCTTGAGGTAGAGGGTGAGGTCGGGGTCTTTCTCCGGGTCCCACTGCCGTTTGCCTTCGAACACGAGGCGGATCGCCTTCTGCGCAATGTCTTCGGCTCGCAACCCTTTGGGCAGCGGGCCTCCACCCTTCACGAAAGGGAGCCTCCATATCCGGCTCTTCGCATAAGCAACTAGCGCGGGGTAGACCCGCTCCCAATCCGCATCACGCAGCTTATTGAGGACTTCAGGAGGGAGCATGAGAAAAAATCGAGGCGCGGTGACGAAAGGACCTTCGTCTTCAGCAGGGGAGAGTGACAGCCCATAAGGTAGCGAGGCGATGTACGGATAGGCCAATCCGCTTTTCCAAACTCCAGCTACGCCGGGCACACACTACACCCTCAACCTCAGCGCACCATGCCCTCGAAAAAACCCGTCCACACTGTCCCGAGCGGGAAGGGGTGGGCCAACAAGTCCGGCGGGACGACGACGAGCACCCACCGGAAAAAGACCACTGCCGTGGCCGCTGGCCGCAAACAGGCCAAGGCTTCGGAGACCGAGCACCGCATCCACAATAAGGACGGAAAGATCGGCCGCTCGAACTCGTACGGCGGCGACTCGAACCCCCCGAAGGACAAGAACCGATAGCCCTAGCATGTGGGCCTGGGCATCATCCAGGCCCACATGCTACACTCTGAGACACTGAGGTGTCACAAGCGAGTCGTATGATCCGGCTCTGATAGCCCTCTATTGACACATGGCAAGAACGCACGTAGGGCGCGACCCGGAGTCCACGGACGTACAGGTAAACTCCACCGAACTCCTTAAGCCACTCCTTGACTTCAGTAAGCGTAGTCGGCTTGTTCGTGAAGGACTGCTGGCTCAGGACGAACACCCAGAGGTCGAAAGAGAAGGCAGGGGTGTCGTATGGCTCCTTAGTCTTCGAGCGGCGTAGCTCATCGTGCTCGGTCCGAAACAGTTGTCGCCCGTTGAGGTCGAGGACCTCTGCAGTGGCCCAACCCTGATCGTTCACTTTTAGACGCAGGTGGAAGTCGGCGTCACGGAAATACCTCCGCGCGACCAGTTCTTCCAGATCCTTGTACTCCGGGGCATTGAGGACCGGGTTGAACCCTGATGGCAAATCGCTGAATGGATCGCTCAGCATGAGAAGGCCGCGGGCGAGCCTCTTGACATCCATCCTTGTGAGCCTCTGGCGGAGGTCTTGGATCTCAATCTCTGTTCCTTTTCCCGCAGATGTATCCTCGGTGAGCACGTCGATGCTCACGTCTTCAACGGCGTCGACGCCATGGTACTCGGACCAATCGATGTCCAGCTTGTACTCAATGCCGGGAGACTCCCGCGGTCGGGTCGTGAGTGCGACCCCGCGGCCCATCCGTAGCGCGGCAAGGCGACCGAGACCTTTGTTTCCTGCTGGGGATCGGCCGAGGCGTGTCTTGGCGGTTTGGACCTTCTTCGAGGAGCCCAGCAGCAGCCATCCGTCCTCTATCTGTTCCTCAAGCATCCCGTCACCGTCGTCAGTGATGAGGATGGTCCCCCCGCTATTGTTTGTTTCTCGCAGCTCGACAGTGCACCGCAGAGCATCAGCGTCGTACGCATTCTTGACAAGCTCCAATATCCCCTGGTCTGGGCTCACATTTAGCTCTTCGCCCAGGCGTCTTAGGATCTTGGGTGAGAAACGTATGTGCATCGGCGGCGGCATGGAGGAGTTCTCGGGGATAGCGAGACCCGATAATCTCTGACGCAGAGGACGGGGGGACACTTCAGCGATGAGAAGGCGAGGGTCACCCCTCTGGTCAACCTTCGATGTGACTGAGTCGCATCACAACTGGTTGGGCTTCTGTGTCCCTCCTTCTCGCTTTCTGAAAGTTACAACCCGATCCCTTCACTCGCGTTCTCATCGAAGAGCCGTCCCTCGCGGACGTACTCAGCGAGCATCGCATCGGTCTTATGCCGGGTCTGCTTCTTGATCGCCCGGTCGCTCTTGCCCGCCCGTGCCGCACTCGTGGCGAACCCAGCCCTCAGTGAGTGCCCCGCGTAGAGCGCCGGGTCAAGGCCCGCTGCCTCGGCGTGGGCCTTGACGACATTCGCAACGGTACGGCCCGTTATTGCAGTTCGCCCTATCCGTCCCCAACGGTCAACCGATCGGAAGACAGGTCCCGAGAGGGGAGAGGGACGACCTTGGCTCGCCAGCTCCCGGCTGGCGGCGGCGAGATACGACCGGACCGTGCGGACGGGGCACGTCTCCGGCCGCGCCCCGTAGGCTACGCCAACGATCTGGCCTGCGCCCTCCTGGTCCGACTTTGACTTGGGAATCAGGAGGCGGAGCCCGTCCGGCGAGAACCCGAGGTGCTCTGTCCGCACGGCCGCGAGCTCGCTCCGGCGCAGCGCCGCGGCAAACCCGAGAAGGAGCATTGCCTTGTCCCGCCGTGCGCGGAGCGCTGTGCCTGGTGCTGCATCTTCGGGGAATGCCTCCGCCAACCGTACAGCCTCGTCGCAGAACTCCGCCATCGCCACGACGTCAGCCGTGAGCGCAGGGGCCACTTTTTCTCGTGCGGTCCCGAGCGTCCGGGTGACCCCGGCCCAGACCGAGTGGAGAGGCTCCTTGGACCGGAGCGCAGGGCTCTCGACGCCGGCGAGCTTGTGGGCCTGACTGATGGCCGCGAGACGCCGCTCCAGCGTCGCCACCTTGAGTGGGGGCGTCGGCCGGCCGCGCTCGTCGTCGGGTCCGGCCTCTGCGCGCGAAGCTATATATAAGGTGACGGTTTCGGCCGAGGCTGGCATCGCCGTGACCCCGCGGCCTTCGCACCATGCAGCGAAGTCGGCCCAGTCCGAGCGGTATGCTCGGAGCGTCGCGTCAGAGCGGGCGGCCTCGGCAAACCGCCGAGCGGCCTCAATGTCCCGCACGACGACGGGAGATCCCTTTTGGTACGGCTGAATGTCACGAGTGCTCATTTTCGCGGGGTGCTCATGGGACGGACAAGCCGCCCGGTCGGGAGGCCCATGCCACGACGAACGAGTTCGAAGAGATGACGTGAGCGGCCGTCGGCTGTCAGGAGGTCCTCACAGATCACCCCGAGGAGTACGCCCTGGCTGTCGATCACGTCGTTGACCGTACGTTTGGTGCCCATGTCCTCGATTCTCCGCCCATGCTCGATGTCGTAGAGCAGAGTAGAAGCGGCGAGGAGCGCGGCCGCACGGACGAAAGTGGGCTTGAGAACGAGCTCGGCCATCCGCTCGGGCGACCCTCCCATGCCCGCCGAGATTGGCAGGAGGACGTGCTCGTCACGGATCAGCTCGACGCGGAGGGAGTCGCGCTCCTGATCATCCCGGCTGCTCTTGAGCCGAGCGAGCCGCTCGGCTTCGAACACCTCGCGCAGCACCTCGCGAGCGGGAGGCGTGACCGCTTTCGAGAGGTCGGCGTTCAGGATCGTATCGCCAGCCGCAAGCTCAGCGCGCGCCCGCTCGGCCTCCGGCATGAGTTCGTCCAGTGCCGCGTCACCTCGGGATGCGATGTCGAGCATGGCTCCGACGAGCTTTTCGGTTCCAAGACCGTCGGCGACCTGTCGCTTTCGCCCCGCGATCTCATCGGCTACGATCTGCCCAGGCGCGCGAGCAGCGAAGAACCCCCTCGGACTTGGAGCGAGCGTCGTCGCCCAGGCTCTCGCCGACTCGCGACTGCGCATGATCTCGTCCACGAGCGCGTCCGGGACCAGCACCTTCGGCCCGTGCCGTTCGGCCATCACCAGAGCCTGGGCGAAGGCTGGGGTCGACTGGACGTTGGAGTCCGCGACGAGGTAGTGGTGGATGCGGATAGGCTGAATCACTTGAGTCTGTTATTGCAATTTCATCTACCTGACCTGACAAACTTTGTGTGCTGGACTCAAGTCAAGGTCGGGGTTCCAAAGTAAGGCTTGGAGCATTGTCGGTTTCCGATAAGTTTCAATTATCGGAAGTGATAATAATCTGAAGATTGAAAATCGACAAGGGCACTGCCGGTGCGCGTGAAGACGAGCTGTGCGGGGACTCGGCTTCGGGCGCGACCTCGCCCGACTGGTAGCCCATCCGGTTCGCCTCAATCTCGAC
>JBBSMX010000069.1:0-21780 GCA_038232935.1 Rhodothermales bacterium
CGTGATCCCGCTGCTGCCGCAGGTGGCCTCGGCGGACTGGACGCAGTACGCCTTCGTGGTGTACCCGCGCGAGGGGAGCGTGGGGATGGAGGTGCGGTTGCGGATGTGGCGGGAGTTCACCGGCACCGCCTACTGGGACGATGTGGCGATCACGCCCATTGGAGGGAGTGCACTCGCGACCGCCGGGGAGGACGACCCGGAGGCCGTGCCGCAGGTGACGAGCCTCCAGCAGAACTACCCGAACCCGTTCGCTCAGCAGACGACGATCGCGTTCGAACTGCCTCAGACGCAGCGGGTCAGCCTCGCGGTCTACAACATGCTCGGTCAGCGCGTAGCTACCCTCGTGGACGACGAGATCCTGTCCGAAGGGCAGCACCGGATGCTGTTCGATGCGCAGGGTCTGCCTAGCGGCCTCTACTTCTATGCCTTGCGGACCCCCACCGGGACGCAGACGCAGAAGATGGTGCTGCTCAAATAAGGAGACGTGGAGCGATCGCCCTCGGGAGGCTACGGTCTCCCGAGGGCACTCTCCGCAAGCGTCCGTCTACCCCTTCGGGATTATGATAAGGTTCTGGTACACGGCTCTCATCCTCGCCCTTCTCGGCGTGGGGGGAGCACAGAAGGTTCACGCCCAGACGACCGGGAAGATTGCGGGCCAAGTTCTCGATGCGGACACGGGCGATCCGCTGCCTGGCGTCAACGTCCTCATCGTGGGGACCACCATCGGGTCCACTACTGATGCCGACGGGTACTACGCGATCCTCAACATCCCGCCCGGCACGGTCGACGTGCGCGCCTCGTTTATTGGCTACGCTTCCACAACGGTGGAGGGCGTGCGTGTCCAGCTCAACCACACCACCGACGTGGATTTCAGCCTACGGGAAGAGGCGGTACAGGGGGAGGAGATCATCGTCGTCGCAGAGCGTCCGCTCGTGCAGCGCGACCTCACCTCGTCCTCCGTCTCCGTGTCAGCCGAGCAGTTGAAGGCGCTTCCGGTACAGAGCTTCAACGACGTCGTCAATCTTCAGGCAGGCGTCGTGGACGGGCACTTTCGCGGCGGCCGGTCCGGAGAGGTGGCCTACCTCGTCGACGGCATTCCTATCAACGACGTCTACGACAACACGTACGCCTACCAGGTCGAGAACAACGCGATCCAGGAGGTAGAGATTATCAGCGGGACGTTCAACGCGGAGTACGGGCAAGCGCAGTCCGGCGTGGTCAACATCGTCACGAAGGACGGCGACGCCGAGTATCGCGGCTCCGCCAGCGGCTACGTGGGCGACTACCTCAGCACACGCACGGATCAGTTTCAGCACCTCAGTGCCATCTCGCCCACGGGAGCCTACGAGGTGCAAGGGTCGATGAGCGGGCCGGTCCCGACGCTCGGCGACCGGCTCACGTTTTTCACGTCGGGACGCTTCGTCCGTGACAGCGGCTACCTCTACGGGCGGCGCGTCGTGCAGCCGATCAGCGCGGGGCCGTCGGAGGGGCAGATGGTCGAGGTAGACGGGCGCGAGGTCTTCGTCCCGGCTCTCGGGGACAGCTCGTTCGCGTCGATGAACTGGAGCCAGCAGGCGACGGGCCAGGCCAAGCTTACGCTGCGCCTCTTCGAGCGGGACCGGTTCTCCGTCAGCGGCCTCCTCCAGCGCGACCAGGGACAGAACTACGACCACCTCTTCCGTTACAACCCCGACGGCATCCCGACCGTCCACGGCGACTCGTGGTCGCTCACCAGCTCCTACTCCCACGCCTTCGGCGGGAACAGCTTCCTCGAAGTCAAAGGGGCGTTCTTCGATAATCAGGTCCGGTCGGCGGTCTACGACGACCCGCTCGATCCGCGCTACCCGGCCGACGACGCTCTGCGCCAGCTCGGCGGCAACTTCTCGTTCTTCCGGGGCGGTGCCATCCTCGACCACTTCCGCCGCCAGACCCAGTCGCTCGTCGCCCGCGCCGACTTCACCAGCCAGGTGACGCGGCAGCACCTCGTCAAGACCGGCGTCGAGTTCCGCCGTCACCGGCTGGAGGTGGACGACTTCGATGTCCGCAACAACCCCGACACGGGGAACCAGCCCGCGATCCCGGAGGCCGGCACGCCGGCCCACGTGCAGTACGCGGAGCAGCCGGTCGAGGGCAGCGCGTACGTGCAGGACAAGATGGAGTTCGACTACCTCATCGTGAACGCGGGCGCGCGCTTGGACTATTTCGACGCGCGCGGCGACGTGCTCGAAGACTTCGGCCGGCCGACGAACAGCCCGCGCCTGCCGACGAGCGCGAAGTGGCAGATCTCGCCCCGCGTCGGGCTGGCCTATCCGATGTCGGACCGCGGCGTCGTCCACGTCTCGTACGGCCACTTCTTCCAGATGCCGCCGTTCGAATACCTCTACACCAACCCCGACTACATCTACAGCCCCGAGGACGGGCTCAGCCGCGCGTTCGGCTTCCCCGACCTCGAACCGCAGCAGACCGTCGCCTACGAGATCGGGTTGCAGCAGGCGTTCGGCGCGGTCCTCGGCCTCACGCTGACGGCGTACTACAAGGACATCCGCAACCTGCTCGGCACCCGCCTCGAAACGATCGTGAGTGACGGGACGGAGGACTTCCCCGCGCAGCGCTACGGCCGGTTCATCAACCGGGACTACGGCCAGGTCAAGGGCCTGATTGTGGAGCTGGAGAAGCGCCGGGCGAACGGGTTCGAGTTGAACCTGGACTATACGTTCCAGATCGCCCGCGGGAATGCGAGCGACCCCCTCACCGTGCTCCTCGACGAGGCCGCGGACCGCGAGCCCGAGAAGCAGCTCGTCCCGCTCGACTGGGATCGCCGTCACCAGCTCAACCTCACCGCCACGGTCGGCGACGCCGAGCGCGTGCTCGTCTCGATGATCGGCAAGCTCGGCTCGGGTCTGCCCTACACGCCGTCCCGCGCCGACGAGCGGATCGGGCTGGAGAACTCGGCCCGCCGCCCTGGCTTCCTCAGCTTCGACCTCTACGCGACGAAGCAGCTCAACTTCCGGGGTCTCAAGCCCGGCCTCTTCCTTCGGGTATACAACCTCCTCGACGCCAAGAACGTCACGAACATCTACAGCGACACGGGGCAGCCGTTTCCAAACCTGCTCTACTATCCCGGCACCCCGCAGGGCCTGAACTCCAAAGACGAGTTCCTGCGGCGCCCCGACTTCTACTCCGCCCCGCGACAGGTCACGCTCGGGCTGAACGTGGAGTTTTGATATTGACTGTGGGATAGGGGGAGGGGAGTAGGAGGTGTGGGGGATGCGTCGAAGCTCAGCAAGACGACCGACTCCCCATCACCCATCCGCCCATCCCCCCAAACCCGAGTGCAAAGCACTCTAACGACAGGTACGCTGGTATGAGAGGACTTTGGGTGACGACGTTGACGGCGGCGCTGCTGTGGCCGACCCTCGGTCAGGCGCAGCGCGTCGCGGACCCAAACGAGGGGAACCCCCGCCTCACGCAGTGGGGCGTGATGGACGGCAACCGCGTCCGCACACTCTACGCCAACCACGGCGAGATCGCGCGCTGGCCGGACCAGCCCTCCGGCGAGTGGCCGAAGGGCAGCGGGCACTCCTACGTGGACGGCGTCGCCCTCATCGTCTCGGCGAAGACGCGGGATGCCAATGGCGAGCTCATCTATCCCATGAGCACCAACTACCGCGAGGACATCGACCGCGACCCCGTGACGCAGGTGCCGTGGGGGTGGGCACCGGTCCCCAGCTACTCCAACCCGCTCGGCCCTTCGCCCGCCCGCAGCGACGAGTCGGCGACGTGGCCTGCCGAGTGGCCGGACCGCCCCATCGACTGGGCCGGCCAGTGGAATGGCTTCTTCGGCCGGGGCGTCCAGAACGCTGACCTCGAAACGTACTTCGTCTTCGACGACGCCCCGGACCGCGAGTGGACCCGGCCGCCACATGCGTTCTACCCGTGCCCCGGCGAACCGACCCGCGGCGGCCTCGGGCTCGAAGTCGCCGCGCGCGGGTTCCAGTGGAGCCACCCGCTCGCGCAGGACGTGATCTTCTGGATTTACGAGATTACCAACGAGTGCGCCGTCGACTACGACGAGGTCTACTTCGCGCAGTTCATCGACTGGGGCATCGGCGGGACCGACGACTCCGGCGACGACGAGGGTGCCTACAATACCCGGCTCGACCTCGCCTTCGCCTACGACTTCGACGGCGTCGGCTCGCCGGGGGCGTTCACGCCGGTCGGCGCGGCCGGCTATGCCTTCCTCGAATCCCCCGGCAACTCCACCGACGGCGTCGATAACGATGGGGACGGCATCACCGACGAGCGGCGCGAAAACGGGGCGGGCATCCTCATCGAAGGGCAGGAGGCCATTCGCGCTTACGCCGAGGCCAACTACAACTTGGCCGACTTCGAGCGCTTCTACGGCCCCATCGACCAGCAGGACGCCTACCGGGCCGCGTACTGGTGGACCGGCGACGAGAACATGAACTGGCGCACGTTCACCGACCTCAACGAGAACGGGCAGTGGGACGAGGGCGAGCCGCTCAACGACGACGTCGGGGCCGACGGTCTCGCCCCGGAGGCGACGAACTACCCCGGCCGGGACCAGGGTGAGGGCGACGGACGGCCCACGACGGGCGAGCCCAACTTCGACGCGCTCGATAAGGACGAGTCCGACCAGATCGGGCTGACGGGCTTCAAGATCTTCAACGTCCACGACTTCGAACTCATCAACGATCAGGAGGACTTCAACCTGTTCGCCGACGCGCTCCCGCCGCTCGGGGATATCATCCTCGAAGGGGGGCGCAACCTCGGGATGTTCTTCTCCTCCGGCCCGTTCCCCCTGCGTGCCGGGCAGACCGAGCGCTTCTCGATGGCCCTCATCTTCGCCGACCGCGACTTCGGCGACCCGCGCGAGATGGACAACTCCTCCCTCGCGCGGAAGAAGGAGACCGTCCAGCAGATCTACAACGCCAACTACCGCTTCGCTCGCCCGCCGGACAAGCCGACGCTGAGTGCCACCGCCGGCGATGGGCAGGTGACGCTTACCTGGGACGCCGTGGCCGAGCGCTCCTACGACCCCTTCCTGCGCGAGTTCGACTTCGAGGGCTACCTCGTCTACCGATCGACCGAGCCCAACTTTCAGGACAACCTCACCATCACGGACACCTATGGCAACGTGGTCTTCCAGCGACCCCTCGCGCAGTTCGATCTCGCCAACGGACTTCGCGGCCCGCACCCTGTCGCCGTCAACGGCGTGCAGTTCAATCTCGGCACCGACAGCGGGCTCCGCCACAGCTACGTCGACCGCGATGTGATCAACGGGAGGACGTACTACTACGCCGTCGTGGCCTACGACCGCGGCTTCCTCAGCCGCCGCGCCGACGGGACCGTCGAGACGAACCCCGACGGCACGGTGCAGGGCATCTCCCCGAGCCTCACGACGGCGAACATCAAGAACGATGTCGCCGGCAATATCGCCCCCGACATCAACACGGCCGTCGTGACGCCGCGCGCGCCCGCCGCTGGGTACGTCCCCCCGGAAATCCAGAACTACGACCCCCAGCTCGCGGGCACCGGTATGGTGGACGTGTCGATCCTCGCCCCATCGGCCGTCGTGCAGGGCGCGCAGTACGAGTTGGTGTTCGACAACCCCTCGATCTGGAACGCCGACCCGAACCCGAGCTACGTCCTGCGCCGCGTCGGCGTGGAAGAGCCGCTCGCGGAGGGCATCCTCCAAGGGGGCACGCTGGAGGTCCCGCCCGTAGACGGCTTTGCTCTGACGGTCCAGAGTCCGAACGCCGTTGCGGTCGTAGACTCGACCGTGCAGTTCGTCGCGGGTGAGGGCGGGGACTACCGGCCCGAGGTGCGGCCGGGAACGGTGAGCAGCATCGTCGGGCCGAGCCGGTACGTCCCGCTCCCGAACGACTTCGAGATCCACTTCACCGAGGCCGTGGCGGATACCTCGCTCCGCCTCGCGCTCGGGCTGCAGGCGATCCCCGTCCCGTTCTTCGTCGACAACCTCTCGACGGGACGGCGGCAGGACTTCATCCTCGTCGAGGACGTGGACTCCCTCCGCAATCAGCAGTACGATCCGGGCGAGCTCATCATCTTTGTCATGGGCGAGACGCCGGACACCCCGCCGGTGCTGGAGGGCGGGCGCTGGAAAGCGAGCTGGGCGGTCCGGATGGCCCGGCTGGACCCCGACGCCACGACGCCGCCCGTGCCGCCTCCGCCGGGCACCGTGCTCCGCTTCCGCACCACGAAGCCGTTCCAGAGCGGCGACCGCGTGACGTTCGCGCTCTCGGAGGCCGCCTTCGACGCAGACCGCGCGCGGGACGAGATGGACGACATCTTCGTGGTGCCGAACCCGTACGTCGCGCAGAGCGCGTTCGAACCGGCGAACACGTACCGGACGGGGCGCGGCGAGCGACGGATCTACTTCATGAACCTGCCGCCGGAGTGCACGATCCGCATCTACACCATCACCGGCCAGCTCGTGCAGACGCTCACACACAGCGCCGGCGTAGACAACGGGCAGGAGCCGTGGGATCTCACCACGAAGGACGGAATGAACCTCGCCTACGGCGTCTACATCTACCACGTCGACGCGCCCGGCGTGGGCGAGTTCGTGGACCGCTTCGCGGTGATCAAGTAATCAGAGTCGGCTCTCGAAGCCGGTGATCGGGATAAGCCATGGAAAACGCATCGCTCATGCCACGCAGGAAGCACCTCCTCCTCGGTGGGCGTCGCGCACTGGTGCTCGGCGTAGCGCTGCTGTGGTGCGTCGCCGGGAGCGCCCAGGCGCAGGTCGGTACCGAACCGGGCGGGACGAATGTGTCGAAAGTGGGCACGACGGCCGGGGAGTTCCTGCAGATCGGCGTCGGCCCTCGGGCGATGGCGATGGGCGGCGCGTTCGTCGCCGCCTCCGACGACGTGACCTCGCTCTACTGGAATCCGGCCGGCCTCGCAGCCCTGACGCAGGGCGAGGTCTTCTTCTCCCACAGCGAGTGGCTCGCCTCAATCGACTTCGACTACGTGGGCGGGGCCTACCGGCTCGGGAATCTCGGCACCGTCGGCGCGTCGATCACGGTCCTCTCCGTGCCGGAGATGATCGTCCGCACCGAAGAGCGGCAGGACGGGACGGGCGAGACGTTCGACGCGATGGACCTCGCCGTCGGCCTCTCGTACGGCCTTGCCGTCACCGACCGATTCTCCGTCGGCGTGACCGGCAAGTTCATCCAGCAGCGCATCTGGCACTCGACGGCGACGGGCTACGCTTTCGACCTCGGGACGCGGTTCCGCACGGACTTCTTCGGCGGGCTGACGATCGGGGCCACGCTCTACAACTTCGGCACCGATATGCGGATGAACGGGCGCGACCTGCGGGCCTTCGTCGACTCCAGCCCCGGCGAGTTCGGCGACAACGACCGCCTCCCGGCCAACTTCGACGTCGACGCGTGGAGCCTCCCGCTCAACTTCCAGATCGGCGTATCGAGCCAGCCCATCAACTCGCGGATGCACCAGCTCACCGTCTCGGCCGACGCCCTCCACCCGAGCTCGAACTACGAGAGCGTGAACGTCGGGTTCGAATACGGCTTTATGCAGCGCTTCTTCGTGCGCGGCGGGTACCAGTCGATGTTCCTGCAGGACAGCGAGGGCGGCATCTCGGGCGGCATCGGCGCGCGGCTCCCGCTGTTCTATGAGGGCGGCGTCGGCGATGTCGGCTACGCCTACCGCTCGGTCGGCTCTCGGCTCGGCGGCGTGCACCTCGTCTCGCTCGGCATCTCTTTCTGACAGCGCTCCTGCGTATCTCTCGTCCTACAACCCGTGCGTTCCGCATGCGCGATCCCCTTTCTCTCCGTGCCGTCGGGCCGCGTCTGTGGATCGGCCTGCTGTGCCTGCTAGTCGGTGGCTGCACGCGGTCCGAGGAGAAGGCGGCAGACGAAGGGGGTGTGATCCGCTTGACGTACTGGTCGTCACAGAATGCGCAGGAGCGTGATCTGGCCGCTAGCCTCACCGACGCCTGGAACGCATCGCACCCCGGCATCCAGGTGACGGTGCAGCCGCTTCCCGCCGGGCAGTCCAGCGAGGAAGTCTTGCTGGCCGCGATCGTCGCCGGGACCACGCCCGACCTCTGCTCGAACATCTGGCCCGGCATCGTCGGCAGCTTCGTCCGCGCCGACGGCATCGTGCCGCTCGACCGGTTCGCCTCGTTCGACTCACTCGTGCAGAGTCGCGTGCCTCCCGACGTGCTGGAGAGCTTCCGCGCCGAGGACGGCCACGTTTACCAGATCCCGTGGAAGACGAACCCGATCATGATGCTCTACAACGAGGGCCTCTTCCGCGAGGCCGGCGTGGACACCCCACCCCGGACCTACAGCGAGTACCTCAGCGCGGCCGAGAAGGTCTCTACCGACCTCAACGGCGACGGGCACTTCGACCGTTGGATGGGCTACCGGGATGTCCGCCCGATCTGGTGGCAGCGCTACTTCGACTACTACCCGTTCTACATCGCCGCCAGCGACGGACAGACGCTGTTCGATGGGGGCGAGGTGGCCCTCGACACGGCGGCGTCGGATGCGGTGTTCGACTTCTTCCAGAAAGTCTACCGCCGCCACTACTTCCCGGTCACCACGTTTCAGGGCAGCGCCTTCCTCGCCTCGAAGATCGCGACCGAGTTCACGGGGCCGTGGAACGTCGCGTTCATGGAAGAGAATGCGCCCGCCGATTTCGAGTACGACTACGCCCCGCTCCCCGTCCCCGACGACCACACCGGCCCGGCCTACACCTACGGCGACTACAAGAACATCGCCATCTTCGCCTCCACGAAGCACCCCGAGGCGGCGTGGCAGTTCGCGCAGTACCTCGTCTCGAAAGAGGCTGACCTCCAACTGCTGACGCTGACGAAGCAGATCCCCGTCCGCAGCGGCCTCCTCGCCGACTCCACGTTCGCCGGCTTCTTCGCCCGGAACCCCAAGGTGCGGCCATTCGCCGAGCAGGCGCTACGCACGCGGGGCGTGGACGATGTGGCGTCGCTGCAGGAAGTGTTAGACGCGGTCGCGCAGCAGTTCGAGGCCGCCGTCTACGACGTGCGGACGCCGCGCGAGGCGACGCAGCGGGCCGTCGATCGGATCGAGCTCATCCACGAGTGGAGCCGGTGATCATGTCCGCGACGCTGCCGACGACGGATACCGAACAGCTCGAAGCGTACGCGCGCGTCGTGGGGCCGGAGCCGGTGCGGGCCGTCGAGCCGGAGCGCGCGCGGCCTGTGCCGGGACGGCGCCAGAGCGAACGGATGGGCTACCTCCTCGTGGCACCCTACGTGCTTCACCTGCTGGTCTTCTTCGGCTATCCGCTGCTGTTCTCGCTCGTGCTCATCTTCCACCGCTGGGACGTGGTGACGCCGATGGAGTTCGTCGGGCTGAAGAACTTCGTCCGGCTCTTCCAGGACGACCTCTTCTTCCGGTCCATCCTCAACACCGGGCTGTTCCTCGCCATCCACATCCCGCTCCAGATCGGCCTCGCGCTGTTCTTCGCCGAGCTGCTGAACACGAAGCTGGCGGGGCGGGGCTTCTTCCGCACGGTCTACTTCCTGCCCGTCGTCGTCTCCGGCGTCGTCGTAACGATCCTGTTCCAGCAGCTCTTCGCCTACGACACCGGGTTCATCAACGACGTGCTGACGGCGATGGGAGGGGAGCGGGTGCCGTGGCTCGTCTCCCCTGCGTGGGCCATGCCGTCCATCGCGCTGATGGCGACGTGGAAGAACGCCGGCCTCTACGTGATCCTCTTCCTGGCGGGCCTGCAGAATATCCCGGCCTCGCTCTACGAAGTGGCCGAGCTAGAGGGGGCCAGCACGTGGCAGCGGTGGTGGAACATCACCCTCCCGATGCTCAACCCGATGGTCGTGACGGTCGTCGTGCTCTCGACGATCGGCGGGTTCTCGCTCTTCATCGAGCCCTACGTGCTCACCGGCGGCGGACCGCTCAACAGCACGATTTCGGGGCTGCTCTACATCTACAACCAGGCGTTCTACTTCAACCACATGGGCTACGCCGCCGCGCTCGGCTTCTTCTTCGCGCTCGTGATCTTCGTCGTCGTCGTGGTCCAGCGGCGGTTCGTCGAGTCGGAGGTCTACGGATGAAACGGGTCCTCGCCTACCTCGCCCTCGTCGTCGGCGCCGTGGTCTTCGCCTATCCGTTCGTGTGGATGGTGCTGGCCTCGTTCAAGCCGGAACTGGAGATCGGCGAACTCGCGCTGCTGCCGTCGCGGTGGACGCTGGAGAGCTACACGCTCGTCTTCCAGGCCATCCCGCTTGGCCGGGCCTTCCTCAACAGCGTGATCGTGACGGCGACGGTGACGGGCTCGGTGCTTTTCTTCGGCTCGATGGCGAGCTACGCCCTCGCTAAGCTGGCGTGGCGCGGGCGCGAGGCCGTCTTCAACCTCATCCTCTTCACGATGATGGTGCCGTTCCTCGTCATGCTGATCCCGCTCTACACGCTCGTGGTCGGGTTCGGGTGGACGGACTCGCTCGTCGGCCTCATCGTCCCGTTCATGATGAACGCGACGGCCGTGCTCATCCTGCGGCAGAGCTTCCTCACGATCCCCTCCGAACTGCTCGACGCGGCGCGGATCGACGGGTGCGGGGAGTGGCGGATCCTGTTCCAGGTCGTCTGGCCGCTCTCGGTGCCGGCGTTCGTGACGGCTGGCATCATCGTCTTCATCGGCAACTGGAACGAGGTGCTGTGGCCGCTCATCGTAGTGCGCCGCGAGGCGGCGATGACGATGCCGCAGATGGTGACGCTCTTCGCCGTGGGCGGCGGGGCCGAGGCGAAGCTCGGGCCGCAGCTCGCGGCGGCCCTCCTGCTCGCGCTTCCGATCATCGTCGCCTACCTCATCTTCCAGCGCCACTTCATCAGCAGCCTCGCCTCGACTGGGCTGAAAGGCTGACCGCACGCTCCCCAACGCTCTTACCCTATGATGCTCCCGACGCTTGCTTCGTCCTCTGTCCTCCGCCGCACGGCGCTCGGCTTGCTCGCCGTCACCCTCTTCGCCGTGGGCTGTGGTAGCTCCGAGCCAGACGATCCGCCGGACGACCCGGTGCCCGCTGCGCCCACCTTCAACCTCGCCCATCTCGACCACCTCGGGGAGACGCTCCAGCGCGAAGGCGAGGCGTTCCGCATCGTGCACATCTACGCGAATGCGCCGAGCTACGAGTGGGTCGGCGACGACGACGAGGGAATCGCGGCCGTGGACGATGCGGCGCGGGCAGCCGTCGTCTACCTCCGTCACTTCGAGACGACGGGCACGGCGTCCTCGCGTGAGAAGGCCGAGGAGTTGCTCCGGTTCGTGATGTACATGCAGCGCGACAACGGGCTCTTCTACAACTTCATCTGGGACAACGCGCTCACCATCAACACGACGCATCCGAACAGCCGCGCCGACGCCTTCGAGTATTGGGCCGCGCGCGGCGTGTGGGCGCTCGGCACCGGAGCCCGCGTGCTGGCGACGGCGAATCCGGACTTCGCCGCGCTGTGCGCTGAGCACGTCCGCCGCACGTACCCGCACCTGAACGCGCTGCTCGACCACTACGGGCAGACGACGACGCAGAACGGACGCACGCTCCCGCGCTGGCTCATCGGCGAGAACTCGGCCGACGCGACGAGCGAATTGCTGCTCGGCCTCGTCGCCCTGAACCAGGCCGCGCCCGATCCGGCGCTGCGGACGATGATCGACCGCTTCGCCGAGGGCATCGCGCTGATGCAATACGGCTCGATGAATGTGTTCCCGTACGGCTTCCACGCCGACTTCCCCGGCGGCTGGCACGGCTGGGGCAGTTCCCAGATGCAGGCGCTCGCTGAAGCCGGCGTGACGGCGAGCGCCGTGCGCGAGGCCGAGCAATTCTACCCCCGCCTGCTCGTCGATGGCTGGCTCCATTCGATCATGTTCGACGGCACCGTGCGGACGTTCGAGCAGATCGCCTACGCCACGCGCTGCGTCACCGTCGGTCTCCTCCGCCTCCACGAAGCCACCGGCGACGCCCGCTACGCCACGATGGCGGGGCTCGCGGCGAGTTGGTTCACCGGCGACAACGTGGCGGACTTCGCGATGTACGACGCCGAGCACGGCCGCGGCTACGACGGGATCAACGGCCCCGACAGTGTGAACCGCAACAGCGGCGCGGAATCCACCATCGAGGCGCTCTATAGCATCCTCGAAGTGGAGCGCGTCTCCGAAGCTCGGGCGTGGATGGCCGCGCGGGGCGATGCCCCCGCCGACCTCACCCGCGACGGGAAGACGTACCGCTACCGCGTCTTCACCATCGGCAGCGGCGACACGCAACGCCGCCTCGCCGTGGTGATGAACCTCACCGACGAGCAGCTCCAACTCCTCGAAGGAACTGCCCTGGACACCTTCCTCGCCCCCTGACCTGCATGCACACCCTGTTCACGAAATCACCCGCACCCATCCTCACTCCTTCCCCGGAGCTTGCATGGGCGAGCGGGGCCCTGTTCAATCCTGGGGCGTGGGTCGAGGATGGGCAGGTCCACCTCCTCTTCCGCAGCGTCCCAGCCGGCTACGAGCGCGTGGAGTACGACGCCGGAGATGTGTACGAAGGCGACTTCGGCTTCGAGGACTACGTCTCGTACATCGGCTATGCGTCCAGCGCGGACGGCATCCACTTCGTCTGCCGCCCGGAGCCGTTCATCGGGCCCGACCAGCCGTTCGACCGGTTCGGCGTGGAGGACCCCCGCATGACGAAGCTCGACGGCCGCTTCTACATCACGTACACGGCGCTCAGCGCCCCCGCGTTCGGGACGAAGGACGGCGTCCGGATCGGGCTGGCCTCGACCGGGGACTTCGAGACGGTCGAGAAGCACGGAGTGATCGGACCGCCGATGCGGGACAAGGACGCGGTCCTGTTCCCGCGCCGCATCGGAGGGCGGATCGCCATGCTCCACCGGATCGCGCCGGACATCCAACTCGTCTGGTTCGATTCCCTCGACGAACTCTACGATCCGCCGCTCGCCCTCTGGCGCGACCATCTCCGCACGCTCGACGAGCACGTGATCCTGCGGCCGGCGCGGACGTGGGAGGCCAAGAAGATCGGGGCCGGCCCGCCGCCCATCGAGACGGAGGAGGGCTGGCTGCTCGTCTATCACGGCGTCGACCACGACCACGTCTACCGGGCCGGACTGGCCCTGCTGGACCTCGACGACCCCCGCCGCGTCATCGCGCGGACCGCGCAGCCGGTGCTGGAGCCGACGTTCGACTTCGAGCGTGTGGGCGACGTGGACAACGTGGTCTTCCCCAGCGGAGCCGCGGTGATCGGCGACTCGCTGCACCTCTACTACGGCGCGGCAGACCGCGTGATCGGGCACGCCGAGGCGCCGATGAGCGAGGTGCTGGACCTGCTCCGCGCACCGGAGCAACGGGATACGATCCTCCACCGGGTCTACCTCACGAGCCTCTCGCACGACTGGACGCCGGGCAGCGACGGGGTCGCCGGAGGCCGCTCCATCGACGCGCCGCCTCCGCTGGTGCCGGAGCGACTTCACGGCGGGCAGCCCGTGCTGGAGCCGGATCCGCGGCACGACTGGGAGTCCCGCGTCGTGCTCAACCCGGCGGCCGTGCTGGTGGAAGCCGGTCCGGAGCTAGAGACGCTGATGCAGACGTGGGCGCTCGGCGACGACGAGCGGGAGCGGCTACGCGAAGCTGGCGGTGCCTGCGTGATGTTGTACCGTGCGCAGGGCGCTTCCCAAAACGGACACGCACTGTCCTCGCTCGGACTCGCCGTGTTCACGCCGCGGCTCGACCTCGTCCACCGCTGGCCAAAGCCCGTGTTGCGTGCCGATTCGCCGTTCCATAACCTCGGCGTGGAGGACCCCCGCTGCACCCGGATCGGCGATACGTATTACCTCTATTACACCGGTTATTACGCGACACCGGGAAGCCGCGACGGACGCACCCAGATCTGCCTCGCCACGACCAGAGACTTCCTCGACTGGGACCTGCGCGGACCTGCCGAGGGTGACCTGAACGCGGTGAACAACAAGAATCCAGCGCTGCTGCCCGAGCCGGTCGACGGCCGCTACCTCCTCCTGCACCGTCCGATGGAAGGGAGCCACCCGATGGCAATGCACTGGGCCGAGTCGGAGCGCCCCGAGGGACCGTGGACCTCGCGCGGACTCCTCGCCGCGAGCTATCGCTACGAGGACTTCGCGCTCTCATGGATTGGGGCAGCGGGTCCGCCTGTCTCGCTGGGCGGCGGACGCTTTCTCGCGCTCTACCACCAGGGCCACTTCACGTTCGAGCGGAAGCGGGAGTACGACCTCGCCGCCATGCTGCTCGACTTCAGCGACCGCGAGGACCCCGTGCAGGGCCGGATCGAGCCGTTAATGCGGCCGAGCGGTCCGCTGGAGCAGGTAGGAGACCCACAGCTCGGCGTCGACAACGTCGTCTTTTCGTGCGCGAACTACCGGTTGGGCGGCGATCTCATGATCCCGTACGCCGCTGCGGACAGTCGCATCTTCGGCGCGCGGATATCGCTGAGTGCCCTCGTGCAAGCGCTCGAAGATGCTCACACTACGCCCGCTGATACACTGAGGGTACAATGAGGCCCTGGTGTATCGCTGCCTCGCGCATTGTCGCGGTGGTTGCGCTGGCGCTGCTAAGTCCGCTGGTCTGGGCACAGGACGCGCCCTCCGTCGATCCGCTCAGTATCACGTTCGATGGAAAGAGGGGGCAGGTCGAGGTGGGCGGGGCGTATGCGGGGGTAGAGTTCCACGACAGCCGTCCGGTGCCCGCCCGCATCAGCTTCTACTACCCCGTCGCCAACAGCATCGACCTCAGCACGGACTACTGGAAGCGGGGCACGTCGCGACCGCTCGACGTGATGATCCGGGTGGACGGGCGGACGGACAGCGTCGGCGTGGAGCCGTGGGCCTACGCATGGACCCCGTTCAGCGTGGCGTTTCACGGGCAGAAACCGGACTACGACGCAACCCTCGAATACCGTTTCGCGGACGACCTCCCGGTCGTCGTGGTGCGCCTCACCGTGCGGAACCGGACGGCGCGACGCGTGACGTTTGGTGTTGATACGCGCCTCTGGACGGGCCTCCGGACCTCGCATGCCTACGTCGCCCACGACCCGACGCGGACCAGCTACACCGATGACGGGGCGGCGTTCATCGCCGCCTTCGATGCGGCGGACACGGACTCGGCGGCCGTGTTTGTGGCGAATGGGGGCACCGCGCCGATGGCGTGGGGAGCGGGCGCATCGGCTTTGGAGCCGGTGGCGGCCTTCACGTACGAGCGGATGCTGGAGCCCGGCGACTCGCTTGTGGTCGTCCAACTCATCGGGACGAGCCGGCAGGACGAAAGCAACATCGTGCGCCGCCGCGCCGCAGCGACGTGGCAGCAGGGTGTGGCCGACTACGAGGGGAGCATTCATGCCTACGTGCGTGACCGAGGCCGCTTCGAAGGACTCGATCCCGTGCTGAGCGAGACGGACTGCCTCGCCCGAGCGCTCCTGCGGGCAGATCGTCACTACATCGACGGCCGCATCGTCCCGATGCCCAGCCCCGCCGAGTACAACTTCTTCTTCACCCACGACCTCCTCCTCACTGACCTCGGGGCCGTCTTCTTCGACCCGGAGCGCGTCCGCGACGACCTGCGCTTCGTGCAGTCCCTCGTCCGCGCCGACTCCATCTTGCCCCACGCCTATTACTGGCGCGAGGACGGGTACACGACCGAGTTCGCGAACGCGGACAACTGGAATCATCTCTGGGTCATACATCTGGCCGCGTCGTACCTCAAGCACAGCGGCGACACGACGACGGTCGCATCGCTCTATCCCGTCCTGCAGAAAAGCCTCGCGCTCATGCTCGGCAGCGAGCAAGACGGGTTGATGGTGGCCGAGCGGCCCGACTGGTGGGACATCGGCCACGTACCCGGTCCACGCGCGTACCTCACCGTGCTCATGATCCGCGCGCTTCGAGCCTACGCATTCATCAGCATCGAACTCGGGAAAGATGACCCGATGCTCACGTCCTACCTCGCGCTCGCGGAGCGGATGAACCGCGCGCTCGTGGACCGGCTCTGGGACGACGATGCGGGCTACCTCCTCAACGGGCTCGACACGACGTCGGTGGACCGGCACTACTACACGGGGCCCCTCCTCGCTGCTGCCTACGGGATGCTAGATCCGGCGCGGCGGGATACGATGCTGGCGACGGCGCAGCGCGAGTTGCTGGATGAACACGTCGGCGTCCGCAACGCCATGCCGGCCGACTTCCACGAACTCCGTGACGTGTACCACTTTCTGGAGGGCGAGGTGGGCGCGCCCTACCTCTACATGAACGGCGGCGTGTGGCCACAGGGGATCGCGTGGTACGCCCTCTCCCTGCTCGCCGCCGACCGGCCCGACGACGCCCGGTCGGTGTTGGAGGACTATCTCAGCCTCGGCGGCATCCAGCGCAGCCCGAACGGCCAGCCGGCTTTTTTCGAATACCGCAACGCCGACCCCACATCGCCGGATTACGGGGCCATCGACAAACCGACGTTTCTGTGGGCGGGCGGCTGGTACCTCCACGTTCTTTACCAACTCGCTGGGGTCCGCGAGAACCCGTGGAACCTCTCGTTCAGCCCGCACCTGCCGAAGGGCTTCGACGATGTAGCCTACGACCTCGCGGTGGCAGGAGTGCAGAGCCGGGTGTTGTGGTCGGGCACGGGCACGACGTTCCGGCGCATCGTCGTAGACGGCGTGATGATGCCCTCCGCCGTTATGACCGGACCGGCGACGCGGATCGAACTGGAGCGGGGGATGCCCACCGTGCCCTACCTCGCTGCCGCGTCGTGCATCGTGGAGCGCGTGGAATTGGAGGAGGATGCCCTTACAGTGGAAGTCCAGGGGGGGGTGGGTCAGCGCGTAGAGCTAGAGATCGTCGCGCCGGCTCCGATGCAGGGCGTTCGAGTGAACGGGATAGCCTTGCCTGCCGCCTCCGTGACGGCGACGACCGAGGAGGGCGCCGTCGCCATCCGATTCGGCTGGGTGCTCGATGCACCACGGGCCGAAGTAAGCATCGGCCTCTAATCCAGCGCTAGCCTCTCAAATCAAGAGCAGGTCTCATGTACAACATTGGCCTTATCGGCTACGGTGGGTTCGGTCGGTTCCTGCATGGGGCATGGTCGGCTATGGAGGACGCCGCTGTCCATGCCATTGCCGACGAGCACCTCCCGAGCGATGCCTCGGGAGCCACGCTCTACCCCGACTGGCGGGATTTGATCGCCGATCCCCACATCGATATCGTCGCCATCGCCACTCCGCCTAACACCCACGCCACGATGGCGTGTGCGGTGATGGAGGCAGGCAAGCACGTCCTTATCGAAAAGCCCCTGGCGACGACGCTGGAGGACGCGCGGCGGGTCATCGAGACGCGGGACCGCACGGGCTGCGTGGCCGCGGTGGACTACGTGCTCCGCTTTAACCCGATCGTGGAGGCGCTGCAGGCATGGAGTCAGAACGGGTGGTTCGGGGCACTACGCCGCATGACCGTAGAGAACTACGCGCAGGACGAGACGCTGCCGCCCGAGCACTGGTTCTGGGACCCCGACCAGTCCGGTGGCATCCTCGTCGAGCACGCCGTCCACTTCATCGACCTCACGAACGCGTGTGCCCTCGGCAAGCCGCAGCGCGTCGAGGGACTGAGCCTCCGGCGTACGCCGCAGCAGGAGGACCGAGTGCTGCTGACGACCGTCTACGACGACGGCCTCATCGCCACGCAGTACCACGAATTCGCCCGCCCGCGCTTCTTCGAGCACACGTCGATGCGGTTCGTGTTCGACCTCGCGGAAGTGGATGTCGAAGGTTGGATTCCGCTGAGCGGACAAGTGCGTGCGATGACGAATCCTCGCTCTCGGGACGCGCTGGGCCTCCTGCCCGGTTTCCGAACAACCCGTAGGCACGGCCTCAGCGAGGGCCTCTCTGAGACAGCACCGGCCTTCCGTGTCGGGGGGAGAGACTACGAGGCGGAAGAGGTTGTAGACGGCACCTTCTCGATTTCGGAGCCCAAGGATACCGTCTACCGAGACTCGGTCCGGGCCGCGCTGGCGGACCTCATCAGGGCCATCGAGGACCCGAGCCATCAGCCTAGGGCTTCGCTCGAAGCGGGCCTCGCCAGTCTGGAAATTGCGCTGGAGTCCACACGCCGAGCACACGAGTAGAGTCGAGACGGCGACGATCTTGCAGCCCTGCTCGTTTCGCTTACGAAAAAACCCCGTCCCGCTTAGAGGCGGGACGGGGCTCAGGTGCAGCGAGGCTGCGCGCGGCTTACATGGTGTCGTCCATCATCTTGTTGCCGCCCATCATTGCCTCGTAACGGCGGAACTCGTCGCGGCTGATGCGGCCATCGCCGTCGGCGTCCATCCGTTTGAAAGCGCCGGCCATGAATTCCTGGCGGCTGATGCGGCCGTCGCCATTCGTGTCGTACGTCGAGAAGTTTCCGGCGGTGTCAAAACCGGCCCCTACGTACCCCGTGTCAAACTCGTTCTGGTCGAGGTAGGTGTCGGCGTTCGTGTCGTACTGCGTGTAGAGGCCGCCGCGCTCGTAAGCGGGGCCGAACTCATCCATCGTGACGTAGGTGTCGGCGTTCGAGTCGTAGTTGGGGAAGATGTCGAACGTCTCCTCCATCGGCTCGGGGGCAACGATGATGTCGGCGTCGTCGGCCTCGTCGAGGGCTTCGGGCTCGCCCGTGTCTACGCACGCGCTGAGGGCGAGCATGAACACGGTAAGGAGGGTAAGAGAGAGGCGGTACATGGAGTTGGGGGATGGGTGATCGGGGTTGGCGGTGCCGGCGCTCGAGAGCCGGTCTTCGAATGTGCAAAGCATAACCCTGGGGTTGTGTTCCCTCGCCCTCATTTGTGCCGTTTTACCCGGTTTGTAGGGGGGGCAGCGAGCGGATCGTCGGGCCAGGGGTGTTTGGGGTACCGGCCGCGCAGGTCCTTTCGCACGTCGAAATAGGCGTCGCGCCAGAAGCTCGCGAGATCCTGCGTGACCTGTACGGGCCGCTGGGCCGGAGAGAGGAGATGAAGGGTTAGCGGCACCTGCCCACCGCCGACGTGCGGGGTCTCGGTCAGCCCGAAAACCTCTTGCAGCCGGACGGCGATGATGGGCGCGTCGGGGTCGCCGTAGTCGATGGGGATGTGCGAGCCGCTCGGGACGGTGAGGTGGGTCGGCGCGAGCCGGTCGAGCTCGGCGCGGCGCTCCCAGCCGACGAGGCCGGAGAGGATCTGGATGAGGTCGAGCCGCCGGAGGTCGTCGGCGCGCTTCAGCCCGACGAGGTGGGGGAGGAGCCAGGCGTCGAGCGTGTCGAGCAGCGCTGCGTCGGAGACGTCGGGCCAGTCCTCGTCGAGACTGTGGAGGAAGCCGATCCGCTCGCGCAGCCGCCGCGCTTCTTTCGTCCACGGCAGCACGTCCAGCCCGCGCTCGCGGACGCCGTCGAGCAGGGCGCGGGCGACGGCCACCGGGTCGGGGGCCGGGAGCGGGCCGCTGCGGAGCACGACGGCCCCGAGCCGTTCCTGCCGGTGCGCCCGGACGTGGCCGGCTGCATTGTCCCACGCGATGACGTCCTCGGCCTCGATCTGATCGGCGAAATGCGTTTCGATCTCTGCTTGCGCAATCGGGGTCGCGAGAAAGATCGCCGCCTCGCCTCGCCGCCCGTCGAGGTGCGCGGCGACGAGGGTGGCGGCGTCGCCGAGCGCACCGGCGTTGCGGAGCACAGCGGCGCGGCCGTTGCGGAGGCGGAAGCGGACGTCGTTCCCGTCCCCGCCCGGCCGCCGCTCGGCGATGCGGTCGGGGTAGGCGAGGGCGAGGAGGAGCCCGGCCGCGTCGATGTCACGGTCGCCGTCGGCGATGCTGAGTCGCTGTCGCCAGTGCCCGGCTTCTTGCCGTGTGCGATGGACTGCGCCGGGTGAGACGGCATAGCCCCGCGAGAAGCCAGACGTGGCTCGGCCGCCCCGCTCGGCGAGCAGTTCGAGCCGGAGGCGGAGGTCGGCGGGTGGATAGGCGTCTCCCTGCCGCCGGAACAGGTCGCGCTCGCTGAGGAGCGCAGCGAGGTCGCACGCCGTCGCGCCGACACCCAACTCGCGGCCCCGGAGCGTGAGGTGGGCGAGGCGCGGGTGCATCCCGAAGGTGGCCATCTCGCGCCCGTGCGCCGTGATCGTCACGCCGTCGAGGGCTCCCAGCTCGGTCAGCAGCTCGCGCGCGGCGGCGAAGGCGGCGGCGGGCGGCGGGTCCAGCCAGCGGAGAGCGGACGGGTCGTGGACGCCCCACGCAGCGAGTTCGAGCGCGAGCGGGGTGAGGTCCGTCGTGAGGATTTCGGGCGGGGTGTGCGGGACGAGGTGGGCCTGCACGGGCGGCGTCCACAGCCGGTAGCAGACGCCCGGCCCGAGCCGTCCGGCCCGGCCGCGCCGCTGGTCCGCCGACGCGTTCGAGATGCGGACCGTCTCCAGCCGTGTCATCCCACTGTTCGGGTCGAAGCGTGGCGCTCGCGCGAGGCCGCCGTCCACGACGACACGAACGCCTTCGATTGTCAGGCTCGTTTCGGCGATGGGTGTGGCGAGGACGACTTTTCGCTGCCCGTTTGGGCTCGGCGCGATCGCGCGGTCCTGCGCGTCCTGCCCCAGATCACCGTAGAGCGGTGCGACGGTCACGCCCGGCGGGAGCCCGGCCTCGGTGAGCATCGTGTCGGCCCGGCGGATCTCGCCCGCGCCGGGGAGGAAAACGAGGACATCCCCCTCGTTCTCTTCGAGGGCGCGGCGGACGGCAGCGACGGCGTGGCCCTCGACCCTCCAGTGTGGCTCCGGCATCCGGTCGAGGTAGTGGGTCTCGACGGGGAACGCGCGGCCCTCGCTCGTCAGCAGCGGCGCGTCGTCCAACAGGGCCGCGACGCGCGCAACGTCGAGCGTGGCGGACATCACGAGCAGGCGGAGAGCCTGCCCCGGACCCGATCCGGGGTCGCGGAGCACCGCCTGCGTTTCGAGCGCGAAGGCGAGGCCGAGGTCGGAGGGCAGGTTGCGCTCGTGGAACTCGTCGAAGATCACGAGCCCGGTGCCCGTCAGCGCGGGGTCGGATTGGAGCATCCGAGTGAGCACGCCCTCGGTCACCACCTCGATGCGGGTTCTCCGGCTCACCTTCGTGTCCATCCGCACCCGGTAGCCGACGGTCTCACCGACACGCTCGCCGAGCGCCGACGCCATCCGGTGGGCCGCCGCCCGCGCCGCCAGCCGCCGTGGCTCCAGCATCACGATCCGCCCTCCGCCGAGCCAGTCTTCGTCGAGGAGCGCGAGCGGAACGCGCGTCGTTTTGCCTGCGCCGGGCGGAGCCTGGAGCACCACGCTCGGGTGCGCCCGAAGCGCTGCACGGAGGTCGGGCAGGACGGGCTCGATGGGGAGGGCGGGCATGGGGCGTGAAAGCGACACCGCCACGCCGGTTCCGCGTCGCCCGGCGGATCACCGTCCGCCGTCGATCCGCCGCGTTCAGGCCATGCTAGTGCTCGTGCTTGCTGTGGTCGTCGTCGCTCTCGCCGTCCGCTCCGCCTTCGTCGTGCTGTTCGTGCTCGCCGCTTCCGGCCGCTGCGCCCGGATCTCGGGATGTCGGATCTCGCCGCCGAGGTTGGCCGTGTAGCCGACCGATCCGCCAACTCCGAGTGCGCCGACAAGCGTTGCGAGCACAAAGCCGCGTGGCACGGGGCGACCGCGAAGTCCGATGAGGCCACCGAGCGCCAGCAGACCGAGCAGGCC
>JBBSMX010000070.1:0-21353 GCA_038232935.1 Rhodothermales bacterium
AGTAGATTGTGGTGACCTGGTCGTCCATCGGGCGGGGGTGTTTGCGTTCGGAAGAAGGGGTTCTCCTGAACTACGACACCCGCCCGTTGGGCGGCAAGGCATACCACACAACTTGGGTTACATAGTAGAGCCCTGCACGCGGCAGAGCGGTTGAGCGCGGCGGTGAAGACCTGTAGCTCGTACGAGGCACGGTGGCAGAGCGTGCTGGGCGTGGAGAGGTCATGGGCCGGTCGTCAGACGGGCAGTGGCGGGCCAACGACCGTCATCCCGTGGGAGGCGAAGAGGGGCCTCAATTCCTCCGGCGAAGGGGCGCTCCCCATCTCCGACAGGGCGGTCAGGAACGCTTCCATCTGGCCGGCCGGCTGGAACCCGAGGAGGAGCCGACCTGCTCCTTCGCTAACGTGGGCCCAGACGTGCGGGACGCCCCGGGGGGCGAAGATCGAGTCGCCCGGCCCTAACTCGAACTGCTCCTCGCCGACTTCCACGACGTACGCCCCTTCGAGCACGTAGAACCACTCGTCCTGCGCGTGGTGGACGTGGCGCGGGGGGCCGCCCTTCGCCTCGTCGGCGTGCTCGATGACGTAGAGGTCACCCGTAGTATCGCCGGGGGCCACCTTCGCGTCGATCCGTAGCCCACCGAAGACCGTCAGCGGGTGCTCGGCCCGGTCGTGGCCCGCCCGCACGAAGACGCCTACGCGCGTTCTCTGGGCGAGCGTCTTGGAGGAGGTGACGGCGCGAGAGGCACAGGCCGCGAGGGGTGCCGTCGCTAGCACGGCGAGCAGGAAGGCGCGACGTTCGATGAGGCTCATCGGGGATACGTGTGGGTTTTTCCAGCGAGCGGCCAGCAGCCACTTGTAACCAGCAGCCCCTTGTAAGGGGATATCGGGGCGGCGGGGGCGGCGCCTTGCGAAAGGACGTGGACAGAATCTCATTTTCTGCTCGTCTCTCGGCATTGATCAACCGCTCCGGTGTCGGGGCAATATGGCCGCCGCCGCCGAGCAGGGCCACCACCACAGGGCCCTGCCCGACGGGGCAGCATGGCTCCAGCGGGAAGGCTGGAGGGGTTGGAGTGTCGTCATCGGAGGACGGTGAGCCGGCGCGTGAGCGACTGCTCGCCTGCCGTCAGTCGCGCGGCGTAGACCCCGGCGGCGAGTCGCCCTACCTCCAGGGTGGCCGTGTGCGTACCGGCCGACTGCTCGGCGTCCAGAAGCACCGCGACCTCGCGTCCGAGCATATCGTAGACGGCCAACCGCACCTGTCCGGCTGCGACGAGGTCGTAGCCCAACACGGCCCGGTCGGAGGCGGGGTTCGGCCAGGGCGCGTGGAGCGCGGTCTCCGTCGGTAAGCTCGGCGGGTCCTCCCCAGGCACGGCGACGGGCAGCGCCGCGAACTCGCTCGTGTTGCCGTCGGCGTCGGTGGCGGTGGCGGTGAGGAGGTCCGTGAGCGCGACGGCTACCGTAGGCGTGAACGTCAGCGACTTCAAGCAGGGCGGCGTGCCGCAGCCGTTGTAGTCGGCCTCCGCGTACGTGTCGGTACCGAGGAACGCCTCGCCCCCCTCGCCGCCGAACGCGCGGAAGAACTCGATACGCAGGGGGTAGGTGGCGTTGGCGAGGTCCGTATCCACGCGGTACCCGACGGTGAGCTGGTCGCCGACCAGCGAGACCGCCATGATCTCGGGGGTGTTCTGGACGTTGTTCGGCCCCGTGTCGGCGTCGCCCGGGTCGTTCGCCGTGGCACCGTTCGCTGCGTCGTCCGAGAGCAGGTTGATGGCAATCCGACCGTTGCCGTAGATCGCGTTCCCCTCGACGGCGTTGCCGGTCCCGTTCTGAATCCAGACCCCATAGCCCTGGCCCCCCGGCTGGGCACCGTTGTAGGCGATGACGTTGCCCGCGCCGGGCACCGTCCCGCCGATGCGGTTCTGGTTGCCCTGCCCGAGTTCGATCCCGTGGCCCCCGTTGCCGAGCGGGGTCGTCCCGTCGGCCGCGACGCCGATGAGGTTGCCCTGGATCGTGTTGTCGTTCCCCCTTCCGAAGCGGATGCCGTCGCCGGTGTTGCCCGAGATCACGTTGCGCGCGGCGGCCGTCGTCCCGCCGATCGTGTTGCCGTCGTCGGTGCCGAAGCCGGCGAACAGGATGCCTTCGCCGTTCGGGAGGGCGGCTGTGCCCGCTGCGTTGGTCCCTATGAGGTTGCCCTGCACCACGTTGCCGGGGAGCGCGTCGTAGAAGATCACGCCGGTGCTGGACCCCGCCAGGACGTTGCCCGCGCCCGGCTCCGTCCCCCCGACGAGGGTGTTGCCCACCCCCTCGATCCGCACGCCCGCGCCCGCGCTGCCGCCGACGGGGAGGATGGCCGTGCCGGCGGCGTTCGTCCCGAGGTAGTTGCCCTGGATCGTATTGCCCGCCCCGCTCGTGGGCGCGCCGAAGAGGTAGATGGCACCGCCGAGCGTGGCGATCACGTTCCGCGCCGCCTCCGTCGTGCCGCCGATCAGGTTGCCTCCGGCCCGTTGTATAGAGATCCCGGTGCTGCCGTTCGCAGGGGAGAGCGCCGCCGTCCCGTCGGCCGTCACGCCGATGTAGTTGCCCTGGACGGTGTTGTCGCTGGCTCCCTCCTCGCTGAAGAAGATGCCGGGGACGCCGCCCGTCGAGAGCACGTTGCGCGCGCCGGGGGCCGTCCCGCCGATGAGATTGCCGGACGAGACGAGCCACACCCCTCCTCGGGCGAGGGCGGCCGTCCCGTCCGCATTCGTCCCGACGTAGTTGCCCTGGACCGTGTGGCCGCCGCCCGTGCCCTCTTCGTAGATGGCCGTGTTGCCGGCCCCCACGATCACGTTGCGGTCGGCCGGAGCCGTTCCGCCAATCGTGTGGCCCGCCGAGTTCAGCATGTAGATGCCGCCCCGGCTGTTCGCGTGGTCCATCGTCCCCGTGGTGTCGACCCCGATCCAGTTGCCGGTGAAGGTGCTGCCGCGTCCCGCCTGGAGGAGGAGGCCATAGCCAGGCCCGTTCCCGTTGAACTGATCGATGAGGAGCCCGCGCACCGTGCAGCTATCGGCTGTGATCGCGAGACCCGTGAACGCTGCCCCGTTCCCGTTCAATTCGATGCGGAGGACAGCGTCGTTGCCGACGATGAGGGTGTTCGCACTCGCGCCGGGCTGCGTGTAGCCGTTGATGACGACGGGGTCGGTGACGGCGGGCAGCGCTGTCATCGGGATGATGGTGTGGAGGCCGGAGCCGGGGATGGCGAACTCGATGCGGTCACGCTCAGACTCGTTGGCGTGGCCGTTGGCAGCGGTGATGGCCTCGCGGAGCGTGCATTCGGCCGCGTCGCAGGTGCCATTGCCGGGGTCCGAGACCGCGTCGACGGTGTAGACCGTTTGGGCCAGGGCGGCGGGGGCGAGGCTCGCGGCGAGGACGAGGAGCGCGGGGAGGCGGTACGGGTGGCGCATGGCGGGGCAACAGAGGCGTGGGGGAACGGGTCAGCGGACGGCGACGAGGCGGTGCGTGAGCGACCGGGTACCCACCGTGAGCCGCGCGACGTAGGCCCCGCCCGGCAGCCGCGACCCGTCGAGCACGGCCTCGTAGCTGCCCGACGCTCGCTCGCCGTCCACGAGCACGGCCACCTCGCGGCCGAGCACGTCGTAGACGGACAACCGCGCGTGCGCCGCTTCGGTCAGCGAGTACGTGAGTGTGGTCGAGCCCACGAACGGATTCGGACGGTTCCCGAGCAGCGCAAAGTGCGCCGCCTCGGCCACCGGCTCGTTCGCCACCGGGTTGGAGTCCACGCGATACAGCGCCCCGCCGAGCGTGCAGACGTAGAGCGTGCCGTCTGGCGCGTAGGCCGCCCCGGTCGTGAGGTCGAACCCCGAGGCTAGCTCGCGCTCGTCATTCAGCCGGACGGCGCGACCCGTGCCGAGCTGCCAATTGGACCCGCCCCACACCCCGTGCTGGACCGCCGTCAGCGCGCCGTCGCGCGGGTCGCGCGCAAGGTCGGTTAATGCCGTCAGCCCGCCGTGGAGAACGGCGAACGTCCCGTCGAACGCGACATCGTACACCCGCGCAAGCCCCTCGAAGAACGGAAAGCCGGTGAGCGCAGCGACGTAGAGCTGCCCGTCGGTGGCGACGATGCCGGTGGGCACCGTCTGCACTGTCGGCGGGCCGCTGCCGGTGGGGAGGTCGGGGAAGGTGACGAGCACGCTGAGTTCGTCCGCCACGAGGTCGTAGCGGAGGAGGGCGTTGGCCCCGGCGTCGGTGAAGTAGAGCGCCCCGTCGGGGCCGAGAGCGATGCCGTGGGGGTTTGTGTCTTTAAAACCCTCGAAGAAGAGAAAGTCGCTCACGTCCACCGTAAGCGCGACATCGGTCATGGTGCGGGGCGGGTCGCCGGGCGTCCACCCGGCCGTCGAGATCCGGCGGAGGCTGCTCTCGGTGTGGGACACGCTCGCGGTGAACCACACGTCCTCACCTGCGAAGGCGAGGTGGGAGACGCTGCGGACC
Organism: Rhodothermales bacterium; assembly: GCA_038232935.1. GTDB lineage: Bacteria > Bacteroidota > Rhodothermia > Rhodothermales > JANQRZ01 > JBBSMX01. The sequence continues at coordinate 4,488 of JBBSMX010000070.1, forward strand.
CCTTGAGGGGTGGAGGCGGAAGGGATCCCGATCAGGAACGGGAAGACCTGGCCGTCGGGGAAGACGACCGAGATCCGGCCGTCGTTGGTACCCCTGCCCGTCTCGGCGGTCCAGACGTTTCCGGCGGCGTCGGTCGCAAGGCCGAGGGGGCGGACGAGGGCGGATGTGACGAGCTCGGCACCCGTAGGCTGGGCGGCCGAGGGGGAAACGAGCGTGAGGAACACGGCGGTCAGGGCGAGGCTGCGTGCAAAGCGGAGGAGGGTAGCGGTATACATGGCGGTCACCGTGGGTTGGAATGGGGAGGGGAGTCGGCGGAGGGCATCGGAGGCCTCGGAGCTACTGCTCTCCGATGCCCTCCACGCGCAGTGTCTGAGGAAGTCGGGCCGGTTTCAGCGGAGCAGCGTGAGGCGCTGCGTCTGCGTGGTGCCCCCGGCGGTAAGGCGGACGAGGAGCAGGGTGAGGGCTAGGCCGAGCAGGTTGCCACGGTGGGCCGGGTGACCCTTGGTCAGGTGGGGAGAGACGATGGGTTCGTTCGTAGTCATGGCTTCCGGTGCCATGTGGGCCGGAGGGGGTACCGCGTGCCCGGGATGGGCAGGGCGGCATTGTTCGCTCATATTAGGACGTTCGCCCCCCCCGCGCACCTGACCGTTCTGGGGGTTTTCCCGACCCGCCTCGGTGCCCGCTCAGCGCGGGCGGCGTCCCCCCAGCGCCCGCGCGACGGCCTCGGCGCGGGAGTGGACGTGCAGCTTCTCGTAGATCTGCCGGACGTGGAAGGCTACCGTGCTCGGGGAGACGAACAGGGCGTCGGCGATCTGGCGGACGGTCTCCCCGTCGACGAGGTGATCGAGCACTTCGCTCTCGCGGCGCGAGAGGCCCTCCGAGGCCAGGTCGGGCGCGTGGAACGCCTCGACCACCTTCCGCGCGACGCTCGCCGACATCGGTGCCCCCCCGGCGTGCAGCGCGCGGATGGCTTCGAGCACCTCGGCCGGCGGCGTCGTCTTGACGAGGTACCCGCTCGCGCCCGCCTTCAGCGCCTCGAACACGTGGTCGGGGTCGTCGTGGACGGTGAGCATGAGGAACTCGGCGGCGGGCCAGCGTGCGTGGAGCGGCCCGAGCACCTCCAGCCCGCTCCGCCCCGGCAGCCCGATATCGAGGAGGACCACGTCCGGTGCCTCGGCGGGCACGGCTTCGAGCGCGGCCTCGGCGCTGTCCGCCACCCCGACGCACGCGAAGCCCGGCGTCCACCCGAGCAAGAGCGCGAACGCCTCGCGGACGGGGTCGAGGTCCTCGACGACGAAGACGCCGATGGGGCCGGGCGTGGGCGCGGTGGCCTGCGTGTCCGAGGGAGGAGGGATGGGTAGCGTCACGGGAGGGGGGGCGAGAAGCGGAAAGTAGGGGTCGCTATCCCGGCCGCGCACCTGTCTATTCAGATAGGTCTTGCCCTGTCGTGGCCGTGCGTCGCTGCCAGGGCCACCTTCGCCCGAGGGGGATGTCGAGCGAGAGGCGGGTGCCCTCGCCGGGGGCCGTCGTGAGGGTGAACGTCCCACCGAGCACGCCGGCGCGTCGGCGGAAGCTCGTCAGGCCTAACCCGCGCCGGGCCGTCGCGGGGTCGAACCCCCGCCCGTCGTCGGCGATGCGGAGCGAGAGGGCGCGGCGCGAGAGCCGCCACCGGACCTCCACGCGCGTCGGGGCGGCGTGACCGGCAGCGTTGTGGACGGCCTCTTTGAAGAAGAGCAGCACGTTCTGCCGCACCTCGGGCGGGAGCGCGGGCGGCGAGCCCTCCACCTCGCCCTGCATATCCACGGCGATGCCGCGCGGGGCGAGGAGGGCCACGGCGGCGTCCTTCATCCGCAGCTCCAGCGATTCCCAGTCGTCCTCGTCGGGCCGGATCGCCCACACCACATCGCGCATCGAGCCTGAGAGCGCGCCGGCCTGCTCGCCCACGCGGGCGGCCCACGCCGCCACCCGCGCGTTGTCGTCCTCCGGGTGGCCGTCGCCCCCGGCAGTCCCCTCGGCGGTGCGGCGGATGAGCTCGCTGTAGAGGGACACCTTCGTGAGCCCGCTGCCCATCTCGTCGTGGAGGTCGGTTGCGATGCGGAAGCGCAGCGCCTCGGCCGCACGGCGTCGGCCCTCGCGCGCACGGTGGACGGCGAAGGCGACCAGGCCGAGCCCCAGCGCCACGAGCGCGAGGAACCACACGCTGCGCCAGAACGGCGGGGCGACGGCGAGCGCGAGCTGCACCATCGGCCCCGGTGCCTCCCCCTCGCGGATGGCCCGCACGTCGAGGGCGTAGCGGCCCGACGGGAGCGCCGCAAAGGCCAGCCGCCGCGCCGCGCCGAGGTCCGTCCACGACGAGTCGCGCACGCCGAGCCGGTATTCGAGGCGAACCCGAAGGGGCTGCCGGTACGTCTGCGGCCACAGCCCGATGCCGAGGCCGTCCCCTTCGCTCAGCCGGAGGCGCGCTTGCTCCGGGACCCGCCGCCCGTTCACCTCGACCCACTCGACGTGGACCGGCGGCGAGGGTATGCGCGCCGTGAGCGCGCGCCAGTCCAGCCGGTGGATCTTGCCTGGCACCAGGGCGGCCCACAGCATCCCGTCGGCGTCTTCGAGCACCGCGTTCACGCGCTCGCCTTCGAGCCCGTCGCGGGTGCGTAGCTCGACGAAGGAGTCGAGGCGGGGCGGGCCGGGGCCGAGGCGGAGTCCCTGAATCCCGCGAAAGGTGCCGAGCCAGAGTCGTCGCCCGTCGGGGGAGATCGAGAGCGAAGCAATGGAGCGGCTCAGCAGGCCATCCTCCACCTCGAAGAGTCGATACGCCCACGTGCCTTCGGGGCGCTGGAATACCATAGCCAGCCCGCCCTCGCTGCTGCTCGCCCACACCCGCCCGTAGGTGTCGGCGACGACCGGCCCCGCGTCGAGGTGCGCATTGACGGTGTCGAGCGCCGCACGGAGCGAGGGCGGGAGGCACGCCGGGCACGCGCTCGCGAGCGTGTCGCCCCAGACGACATCGAGCCGCCCCGGCTCGCCGCCGAGCCAGAGCCGCCCGGCTGGGTCCTCGCTGCTGGCGGCGGCCGGCAGGAACTCCGGGCCGAGACGAACGCGCCTCCCCGCACGGACGCGCCAGAGGCCGCTCTCGTCGGTCTCGTAGCGGCCCGTCGGCCCATCGTGGACGAGGAGGACGGCCCGGCCGCCCGGCGGATCGCCCCGGCTGCTGCGCCCCTGCCAGCCGCCATCGCCGCCGAACTCTGCCCACGCGGCGCCCCCGTCGGCACCAACGACGGGGGCACGCGGCGACCCTACACGCTGTTCGTTACGCTGTTCGACAAAGCGATTCCCACGGAGCCGGAAGATCCCTCCGTACGTACTCACCCACAGCGCACTCCGGGCAGGGTCGCCGGCCATCGCGTTCACGTACGCGATCCCACCACCGTCGCTGGTGAGGGGGAACGACACGGCGCGCTCCTCCTCCAGCGTCGTCAGGCCGGTCTCGTGCGCCATCCAGAGCGCGCCCTCGGGGTCGAAGGCGAGCTGCGACGGGAGGACGCTCCGCAGCCCCGCTGTGCCGCCCGCCGACAGTTCGACGCTTCCATCGGGGGCGAAGCGCTCCATGAGCGTCCCGTACCCCCGCCCGAGGACGCAGAGCAGGCGCCCAGCGGGGTCCACGCCCGGCTCGGCGTGGGGCCACACCCACCCCTCGTCGAACACTGTCCGCGCGGCACCGTCGCGGCTAAGGAGGAAAAGGCCGTCGGTGGCCCCCACCCAGGCCAGCGCAGTCGGGTGGGGGCGAACGAACAGCATCGGCGCACGGAGCGAGGCCCAGCGCGGTGCGCCGAGCCGGCCACCCCGGAGCGGCACCTCCCCCACCCGGTCGCGCCCGGCGACGACGAGCGCCCCGTCGTCGCCGTCCCCGACGACAAAGAAGTCGGCGATGCGCTCGGCACCGGGGACACGGAGATGCGTCCACGCGCGGCGCGTAGGCTCCCAGCGATAGAGCGCGGGGTCCTCACCCGGCTCGGCCGCTTCGCCGCCGGAGAGCCAGAGCCGCCCCCGCCCGTCGGTGCGGAGACGGATCGGCCAGATCTGCTCGCGCAGGCGCTCGCGGAGCGGTGCGGGCGTGGGGATGCGCTCTCCCGTCCCGTCGGGGGCCAGCCGGAAGAGCGCCCCATCGTTCGTCAGCCCCCACACGCCTCCGTCGGCGGCGGTCGTCAGCCGCCAGACGACCCCTTCGACCGGGAGCGGGACCGGCTCGAACGAGCGCCCGTCGAAGCGTACGACGCCGTCGTTCGTCCCGACGAGGAGGCTACCCGCCCTATCGAAGGCGATAGCGTAGGCGACGGGCACCCCAGCCTCGGCCCCGTAGTGACGGAACGCGTACTGCTGCGCCCGCGCGCCGCCTCCGAGGAGGCCGAGCGCCGCGAGGACGAGGCAGTACCGCGAGGGGAGCCGCATGAGGAGACGCTGAGAGGTCCGTGCTCCGTAAGGTAGCAACTTGGCCGTGTGACCGATCTCTCGACGGCCACGAACTCGACCAGCATCATCGTAATCGCGCCCCTCCCCTCGTTACGATCCAGGGTGCCCGAATCCCTTCGGTATCGTAACCTCCAATCATTCGCTCACTCGCCCTCTCCCATGTCGTATGTCGTCGCCCTCGACCAGGGCACCACTTCGTCCCGCGCCCTCGTGTTCGACCGCGCGGGGCGGATCGTATCGGTCGCGCAAAAGGAGTTCGAGCAGCTCTTCCCCCGGCCGGGCTGGGTCGAGCACGACCCGGGCGCGATCTGGTCCTCGCAGATCGGCGTGGCCGCCGAGGCGCTCTCGCGGGCCGGGCTGCACGCCCGCGACGTCGCCGCCATCGGCATCACGAACCAGCGCGAGACGACCGTCGTGTGGGACCGGACCACGGGCGAGCCGGTCTACAACGCCATCGTGTGGCAGGACCGCCGGACCGCCGCCTTCTGCGACCGGCTGAAGGCCAACGGCCACGAGGACACGGTTCGCCGCAAAACCGGCCTCGTCCTCGACCCCTACTTCTCCGGCACGAAGGTCCGCTGGATCCTCGACCACGTGGACGGTGCCCGGAAGCGCGCCGAGGCCGGCCGCCTCGCCTTCGGGACGGTCGATAGCTGGCTGCTGTGGAAGCTCACCGAAGGGGCCGTCCATGCGACCGACGTGACGAACGCGAGCCGCACGCTCCTCTTCAACATCCACACGGGCGACTGGGACGACGACCTCCTCGGCCTCCTCGACATCCCGCGTGCGATGCTGCCGGAGGTGCGCTCCTCCAGCGAGGTCTACGCCAACACCGGCGCGAACCTCTTCGCCACGGGCATTCCCATCGCGGGCATCGCGGGCGACCAGCAGGCGGCGACCTTCGGGCAGCGCTGCACGGAGGCGGGGAGGGCGAAGAACACGTACGGCACCGGCTGCTTCATGCTGATGCACACCGGCACCGAGCCGGTCCCCTCCGAGAACCACCTCATCACGACGGTCGCGTGGCAGATCGGCGATGGGCCGCTCGAATACGCACTCGAAGGCAGCGTCTTCGTCGCCGGGGCCGTGGTGCAGTGGCTGCGCGACGGGCTCGGAATCATCCGGAGCGCCGACGAGGTCGAGGCCCTCGCGCGGAGCGTGGACGACAGCGGCGGGGTCTACCTCGTCCCGGCCTTCACCGGGCTCGGTGCCCCGCATTGGGACCCGTACGCCCGCGGCACCATCGTCGGGATCACGCGGGGGACGACGGCGGGGCACCTCGCCCGCGCTGCGCTCGAAGGCATCGCCTATCAGGTAGCCGACGTGCTCGAAGCGATGGAGAAGGACGCCGGCATCGAGGTCACGGAGCTGCGCGTCGACGGCGGCGCGGCGGCGAACGACCTCCTGATTCAGTTCCAGTCGGACCTCCTCCGCGCGCCCATCGTACGCCCTGCCGTCACCGAGACGACGGCGCTCGGGGCGGCGTACCTCGCCGGCCTCGCCGTGGGCTACTGGGAGAGCCAGGAAGAGATCTCCGCGCAGTGGGCCGTGGACTGCCGCTTCGAGCCGCAGCGGGACGCGGCCGAGGTGGCGCGCCTCCGGCACGGCTGGACCCGCGCGCTCGACCGCGCCCGCGCGTGGGAACAGCCGGACGGTAGACCGTAGACAGAGAACGGTGGACAGCTCTCTCCTTCTAACTAGAACTCATCCGAAAAACCTCTTTACCCGTTTGTCCTTGCGAGCGAAGCGAAGCCATCTCATCAGGAGTGCCTCCAAAGGGAGGTTGCCACGTCGCCTTCGGCTCCTCGCAAGAACAAGGGGGGTTTTTCGGATGGCTTCTAGAAACCAGAAACACCAAACCTGAAACCGCCTCCCATGAACCGAGATACCATGCTCCGCGCGTTGCGCGACGCCGAGGGGCCGTGGGACTTCGTCATCGTGGGCGGCGGAGCAACGGGGCTCGGCTGTGCGATTGAGGCGGCGTCACGCGGCTACCGCGCCCTGTTGCTGGAACAGGACGATTTCGCCAAAGGGACGTCCAGCCGGAGCACGAAGCTCGTCCACGGCGGCGTCCGCTACCTCCAGCAAGGCAACATCGCCCTCGTGCTCGAAGCGCTGAAGGAGCGCGGCCTCCTCCTCCAGAACGCGCCCCACCTCGTCCACGATCTCCCGTTCGTCGTCCCGAACTACTCGTGGTGGGAGGGGCCGTTCTACGGGATCGGGATGAAGATGTACGACCTCCTCGCCGGGCGCTCCGGCTTCGGCCGCTCGAAGCGCCTCTCCAAAGAGGAGACGCTGGAACGGCTGCCGACCATCGAGCCGGAGGGACTCGACGGTGGCGTGGTCTACTACGACGGGCAGTTCGACGACGCCCGCCTCGCTGTCAACATGGCGCAGACGGCCGCCGAGCAGGGCGGCGTCCTCGTCAACTACTGCGAGGTCATCGGGCTGATGAAAGACGGAGACGAAGTGGCCGGCGTCCACGCCCGCGACATGGAGACCGGCGACGCGTTCGAGATTCGCGCCCGCGCCGTCATCAACGCGACGGGCGTCTGGACCGACGAGATCCGCCGCATGGACGACTCCGACGTGCGCGCGATGGTGACGCCGAGCCAGGGCGTCCACATCGTCCTCGATAAAGCGTTTCTCCCCGGCGATTCGGCCATCATGGTCCCGAAGACCGACGACGGCCGCGTCCTTTTCGCCATCCCGTGGAATGACGCCGTCCTGATCGGCACGACGGACACGCCGGTCGACGAGGCCGTGCTGGAGCCGCGCCCGATGGAGGACGAGGTAGCGTTCCTGCTCGAACACGCGGCACGCTACCTCACCCACGACCCCACGCCGGCCGATGTCCGTAGCACGTTCGCCGGCCTCCGCCCGCTCGTCGGCTCACCCGATGAGGAAGGCGGGACGGCCGCCCTCTCCCGCGATCACACCCTCCACATCGCCCCGTCCGGCCTCGTCACGATCACCGGCGGGAAGTGGACGACGTACAGGAAGATGGCCGAGGACACCATCGACCAGGCCGCGACGCTCGCCGGGCTCGACGACCGGGCCTCGGTCACGAAGCAGCTCCGCATCCACGGCTATCACCGGAACGCGGAGGTGTTCGGCGACCTCCGCCTCTATGGCTCCGACGCGCCGCGCATCCAGGACCTGATCCGCGCCGAGCCGCGCTACGCCGAGCGTCTGCATCCGACCCGGTCTACAGTGGCAGCGCAGGTCGTCTGGGCCGCCCGCCACGAGATGGCCCGGACCGTCGAGGACGTGCTCTCGCGGCGGACGCGGACGCTGCTGCTCGACGCGCGCGCGAGTATCGAAATGGCCCCGCAGGTAGCCCTGCTGCTGGCTGAAGAGCTCGGCCGCGACGCCGCATGGCAACGCGAGCAGGTCGAGACCTACACGGCCCTCGCACGCGGGTACCTCCTCGCCGACGGCACCCTCCATACGAAGGACATCGCCACCGTCTGAGCACGGCGCTTCGGCTCGGACTCTTCCTCTACTCTCCTCTACTTCCTGACCTCCATGTCCGCTGACTCGCCCTCGCACCTCCCCGCCCACCACTTCCAGACGCTCGAGCAGTTCATCGTCGATCAGCAGGACCGCATCCCCCTTGCCACCGGTGGGTTCTCGCGCCTCGTTCGCGACCTCTCGTTCGCCGCCAAAGTCGTCAACAGCTACATCCGCCGCGCCGGCCTGCTCGACGTGCTCGGCGACTCGGGCGAGGTGAACGTGCAGGGCGAAGTGCAGCAGCGGCTCGACGCCATCGCCCACGCCGAGTTCGTCGAGGCCCTCCGGCTCGGCGGCGAGTCCTGCCTCATCGTCTCGGAGGAGGCCGAAAAGATCATCCCGATCACCCCCCACGCCGGCAGCAGCGGGCGCTACATCGTCCTGCTCGACCCGCTCGACGGCTCCTCGAACATCGACGTGAACGTGTCGGTGGGTACCATCTTCTCGGTCTACCAGTTGCCGGAGGGGCAGGAGGCGACGATGGACGCCGCGCTCCAGCCCGGCACGGAGCAGGTCGCTGCCGGCTACATCATCTACGGCTCGTCCACGATGTTCGTCTTCACCGTCGGCGACGGCGTCAACGGGTTTACGCTCGACCCGGCCGTGGGCGAGTTCATGCTCTCGCACCCGGCCATCACGATCCCCCCGACCGGCCGGTTCTACTCCATCGACGAGGGCAACGCCGCCGCCTTCGAAGAGGGGCTGGAGCAGTACCTCCGCTGGATGGAGTACGGACAGGCGAAGCCGTCGACGTACAAGACGCGCTATATCGGCTCGCTCATCACGGATTTCCACCGCAACCTCCTCAAAGGCGGCATCTACATGTACCCCGCCACCGCCGTCTATCCCGAGGGCAAGCTCCGGCTGATGTACGAGGCGAACCCGATGGCCTTCATCGTCGAACAGGCGGGCGGGCGGGCCAGCGACGGGCGCGGCCGCATTCTCGACATCCATCCCACGGCACTCCACCAGCGGACGGCGCTCTACATCGGGAGCACGGAGATGGTCGACCGCGCCGAGGCCTTTCTCTGGGGCGACGAAGACGCGCGCCGCCTCGATTAGCTCGGCAACTCGGCCGCCGCTCTCTCGTTTCTCTCTGCGCCCCTCTCTCCGCTCGCCGCTCCCCATGCACATCACGATCCTCACGAACGAGTATCCCCCGAACGTCTATGGCGGCGCGGGCGTCCACGTCGAGTACCTCACGCGCGAACTCGCCCGGCTCGACGGCGGCGCGCACGACGTGGACGTGCTCAGCTTCGGCGAGCAGCGGGAAGACCACGGCAATCTCCGCGTGCGCGGCATCCAACCCACCGCCGCGATCCCGGTCCGGGACCCGCGCCACGCGAAACTCATGGACACGCTCGTGCGCGACCTCGCGATGGCCGGAGCCGTCGGCAACGCCGACATCGTCCACGGGCACACGTGGTACAGCCACTTCGCCGGCTGCCTCGCCAAGCAACTCACCGGCGCGAAGCTCGTCCTCACGACGCACTCGCTGGAGCCGCACCGGCCGTGGAAAGTCGAGCAACTCGGCACCGCCTACCACGCCTCGACGTGGATCGAGCGGACGGCCTACGCGAACGCCGACGGCGTGATCGCCGTGTCGCAGTCGATGAAAGAGGACGTGCAGGCGCTCTACGATGTGCCGCCCGAACGCGTCCGGGTGATCTACAACGGGATCGACCCCGAGCAGTACCGCCCGCGCCCGAACCCCGACGTGCTCCGCGCCTACGGCGTCGATCCCGACGTGCCGTTCGTCCTCTTCGTCGGGCGAATCACGCGGCAGAAGGGCATCCTCCACCTCGTCCGCGCGATCCCCCACCTCCAGAGCGAGGGCCCGCTGCAGGTCGTCCTCTGCGCCGGTGCGCCGGACACCGACGAGATCGCCCGCGAGATGGAGGCGGCCGTCGCCGAAGCGCAGGCGGAGGCCGCGGCCCGCATCGTGTGGATCCCCAAAATGATCCCGAAGGACGATGTGATCGCGCTCTACACCCACGCCGCCGTGTTCGTCTGCCCGTCGGTCTACGAGCCGTTCGGCATCATCAACCTCGAAGCGATGGCGTGCGAGACCCCGATCGTGGCCTCGGCCGTAGGCGGGATCCCTGAGATCGTCGTGCCCGGCGAGACGGGCCTGCTCGTCCCGTTTGAGGCTGAGGGCGACAACGCCGAGCCCGCCGATCCCGACGCGTTCGTCCGCGACCTCGCCGCCGCCATCAGCGACCTGCTCGGCGACCCGGCCCGCCTCGAACGGATGGGCCGGGCCGCGCGACTCCGCGTCGAGGAGCACTTCACGTGGGCCCGCATCGCCCAGCAGACGCTCGACTTCTACCGCTCGCTCCTCGCCTGAGCGCCCTTCATCCTTGTCATTGCGAGGAGCACAGCAACGCGGCAATCTCCCCGCAGAAACAGAACGCAAAGTTCCGTCACAGCAACCCTGCGGAGATTGCTTCGCGCCTCCTCGCAATGACAACTTGCCTGTCCACCGTTCTCTGTTCACCGTCCACCGATCCCCGTGCCTCTCGACCCCCTCGCCGGCCAGCCGGTGCCGCCTCGCCTCCTCCCGAACATCCCCCGCCTCGTAACGGCGTATTACACGACGCGGCCTGACCCGGACGACCCGGGTCAGCGCGTCGCGTTCGGCACGTCGGGACACCGGGGGACCTCGCTCGACGGGAGCTTCACCGAGGCGCACATCCTCGCTATCACGCAGGCGGTTTGTGAATACCGAAAGGCCGAGGGCACGGATGGCCCACTCTACGTCGGGATGGACACGCACGCGCTGTCCGAGGCGGCGTGGGGCTCCGTGCTCGAAGTGCTCGCGGCGAACGGGGTGGAGACGATGATCCAGGCCGGTCACGGCTACACGCCCACACCCGTCGTCTCCCACGTGATTCTGACGTACAACCGCGACCGGACAGACGGGCTCGCCGACGGCCTCATCATCACGCCGAGCCATAACCCACCCGAGGACGGTGGGGTCAAGTACAACCCGCCGTCGGGCGGTCCCGCCGGGACCGAGACGACGCAGACGATCCAGGACCGCGCCAACGACCTCCTCCGCGTCGGGCTCGACGGCGTCCGGCGCATCCCGCTCGCCCGCGCCCTCGACGCCGGCACGACGCACGAGCACGACTACGTCCGCCCCTACGTCGACGACCTCGCCAGCGTGATCGACATGGAAGCCATCCGGAGTGCCGGGCTGCGGATCGGGGCCGACCCGATGGGCGGTGCGGGCGTGAACTACTGGGAGCCCATCGCCGAGACGTACGGGCTCGACATCGAGGTCGTCAATCCTCACGTGGACCCGACGTTCTCGTTCATGCGCGTGGACAAGGACGGGAAGATTCGGATGGACTGCTCGTCGCCGTACGCCATGGCCGGCCTCGTCGCCCTCAAAGACCGCTTCGAGATCGCTTTCGGCAACGACCCCGACTTCGACCGCCACGGCATCGTCACCCCGACGGCCGGGCTGATGAACCCGAACCACTACCTCGCCGTCGCGGTCCAGTACCTCTTTCCGCACCGGCCGGACTGGCCCGAGCACGCCGCGGTGGGCAAGACGCTCGTCTCCTCGTCGATGATCGACCGCGTGGCCGCGCACCTCGGCCGCCGCCTCGCCGAGGTGCCCGTCGGGTTCAAGTGGTTCGTGGACGGACTGCTGAGCGGGGACGTCGGGTTCGGTGGCGAGGAGAGCGCCGGGGCGTCGTTTCTCCGCCGTGACGGGACCGTGTGGACGACCGACAAGGACGGGATCATCCTCGCCCTGCTCGCCGCCGAGATCACCGCCGTGACGGGGAAGGACCCCGGCGAGCACTACCGCGCGCTCGAAGAGCACTTCGGCAGCCCCGTCTACCAGCGCACCGACGCACCCGCCTCGCGCGAGCAAAAGGCCGCGTTGAAGAAGCTCTCCCCCGACGCCGTCGACGCCGACACGCTCGCGGGCGAGCCCGTCCTCGCCAAGCTGACGGAGGCCCCCGGCAACGGCGCGCCCATCGGCGGGCTGAAGGTGGTAACCGAGAACGGGTGGTTCGCCGCCCGCCCCTCGGGCACCGAGAACATCTACAAGATCTACGCGGAGAGTTTCCGGGGCGAGGCGCACCTCGCCCAGCTCCAGGCCGAAGCGAAAGGGATCGTGAGCGCCGCCTTCGAGCGGGCGGGGGTGTGACCCCCCCGGCGGCCCCCGTCCGATTTGCGGTCACTGCGCTCCCCGCTGCACCGGCCTGTCCCCCTCAAAGGGGGACAGCTTTTCGCGTCTTGGGAGCGAAGCGAGTGCGCGAAAAGCAGGGGGTCACCGAGGACTTTTGCCCAACATTCGCCTCGCAGGGCCAGAGCGGCATGGTATCTTCCGCCCGCTTCACGTCCCTTTACCCTCTCGCCGTTCCCATGAAGTTCTGCGTCTGCATCAAGCAGGTCCCCGACGTCTCCGCGCCCATCCAGATCCGCGGCGGCGAGCTCGTGATGGACGCCGGCCGCATGGTCCTCAACGCCTACGACGCCTCGGCCGTCGAAGAAGCGCTCGTGCTGACGGACGCGCACGGCGGCGAAGTAGACGTTGTTCTTATCGGCCCGGAGCGGGCGGCGGAGACGGTCCGCAAAGCGCTCGCGATGGGCGCGGCGCGTGGCACCCATCTCGTGGTGCCGGACGACGCCGAGCTCGACTCATCGGCCGTCTCCGAGCTCCTCGCCCGCCACTTCGAAGGCCACGACTACGACGTGATCGCGACGGGCAAGCAGGCCCAGGACACCGACGCCGGCCTCGCGGGCGGCATGCTCGCCGAGCGGCTCGGCCTCCCCTACGCCACGAACGCCGTCGGCCTCGCGGTGGAAGACGGCACGCTCGTGGTCACGCGGCAGGGCGACGCCGGGCAGGAAATCATCGCGCTCCCGACGCCGTGCCTCGTGACGTGCTCCAACGACATGAACGACCCGCGCATCCCGAACCTCAAAGGGATCATGGCGGCCAAGAAGAAGGTGATCGAGACGAAGCCGGTGGAAGGCCTCCCCGCCGCCTCGGTCCGCGTCCTCCGCTACGAGCCGATGCCGACGCGCGAGCCCGGCCAGACTATCGACGGCGAGCCCGCCGAGCAGGCCGCCGAAATCGTCCGCCGCCTCCACGAAGCCAGCGTTATCTGAGAATGGGAGAACGGGAGATAGGGGGAAAGGAAGACCGATAGCACCCTCACCCTTCTCCCCGTTCACCCGCTCCCCCTTTCCCAACCCTCCATGCCCACGATCCTCAGCACTGTCGTCGTCCAGAGCGGCAAGTCCACGCGCGCCTCGTTCGAAGTCCTCACCCGCTGCCGGCAGATCGCCGATGCTCAGGGGTGGGACCTCGCCGCCGTCATCCTCGCGCCCGACGCCGCTGCGTTCGCCGATGACGCTGCCCTCTACGGGGCGAAAACGGTCTACGCCGTCAGCCACCCCCTGTTCGAAAGCCCGCTCAACACGCCCGTCGTGGACGCGCTCGCCGCGGTGATCGAGCAGGTGCAGCCCGCCGTCGTCGCGTTCCCGTCGTCGGAGGGGGTGAAGGACGTGCTCGGGGCACTCGCGGTGCGGACGGGGGCGGCGGTGCTCGCCGACGTGGCCGAGTTCGACGTGAAGGACGGCGGGGTCGAAGCGCTCCGGCCGGTGATGGCGGCGAAGTTCATGGCCCGCACCCGCGCCGAGGGCTCGCCCGTGTTCGTCTCCGTCCGCTCCGGCTCGACGCCGGCCGAGGAAGCGCCGGTCGACGCCGATGTGCAGCCCGTCGCGTTCGATGCCGGCACAACGGCACAGACGCTCCGTGAGGTCGCGGCGGCGACGGTGGGCGGCGCGGTCGATCTCTCCGAAGCGCTCGTCGTCGTGGCGGCCGGGCGCGGGGTGAAGGACGACGAGGCCAAGCGGCTCGTGGACGAGCTCGCCGCCGTGACGGGCGCAGCCATCGGGGCGAGCCGCGCCGTCGTAGAGACGGGCATGTTTCCGGCGACGGCGCAGATCGGGCAGACGGGCAAGGTGGTCTCCCCCGACCTCTACTTCGCCGTCGGCATCTCCGGGGCCGTGCAGCACGTCGCCGGGATGACGAACAGCCGCATCATCGTCGCCATCAACAAAGACCCCGACGCGCCGATCTTCGACGTGGCGACCTACGGCCTCGTCGGCGACCTGTACACGATTCTGCCCGCCCTCATCGCCGAGTTGAAGAAAGCGAACGCCGCCGCCTAGCCCCTACCCTCTTGTCATTGCGAGCACAGCGAAGCAACCCCGAAGGGCTCAGCGCAGCTAATCTCCACCCGCAGGCAAACCGAAGGAGATCGCTTCGTCGCTTTGCTCCTCGCGATGACACATGTAACCCGTAGCGTTACCCGATGGACGAGACCTTCGACTGTATCATCGTCGGCGGCGGGATCGCCGGACTGAGCGCGGCCCTGACGCTGGCGCGCGCCGACGCCCGCTTCCTCCTCATCGAGCGCGGGGAGTGGAGCGGCGCGAAGAACGTCTCCGGCGGCGTGCTCTGGGGCCACGACCTCGCCCGCCTCGTCCCGAACTACTGGGAGGAAGAGGACGCCGGGTGGGACCGGTTCGTGAACCACCGCCGCCTCACGTTCATGGACGACGGCGCGTCGTTCTCCCTCGACTTCAAGTCCGACCACCTCAACGCCACGCCCTACGTCGGCGTCACCGTCCTCCGCTCCCGCTTCGACGCCTGGCTCGCCGGCAAAGTGCAGGAGGCCATCGACCAGAGCACCGCGGCCGACGAGTCGATTCTCGCCACCGATATCCTCGTGCGCGAGGTGATCCAAGAGGACGGCCGCGTCGTCGGCATCCGCGCGGGCGACGACGCGTTCTACGCCGACTGCGTGATCCTCGCCGAGGGCGTCAACAACCTGCTCACGCGGCAGGTCGGGTTGCAGACCGATTACGTCCCCGCCGAGGGCCTCGCCGTCGGCGTAAAAGAGGTGATCCGGTTCGACCGGACCGTGCTCGAAGACCGATTCCAACTGAACGGCCGGAGCGGAATGACGAATGAGTACGTCGGCTACGCGAGCGGCGGCGTCGAGGGCGGCGGCTTCCTCTACACCAATCTCGACTCCGTCTCCATCGGCCTCGTCCTCGGGATGGCGGACCTGCGCCGCGCCGGGCTCAAGCCCTACGACCTCCTCAACCAGTTTAAAACCCACCCGGCCGTCGCCGACACGATCCGCGGCGGCGAAGTGCTGGAGTACAGCGCCAAAGTCGTCTCGACGGGCGACATGCGGGTGATGCCGCGCGAGGTCTACGCCGACGGCGTGCTCATCGCGGGCGAGGCGGCGAACCTCGTCCTCAACGCGGGCCGGGCGATCCAGGGGATGGACTACGCGATGCGCAGCGGCATCCTCGCCGCCGAGACCGTGCTCGAAGCGAAGGGCGCGGGGAATTTCAGCGCGGCGTTCCTGCAGCACTACCGCGCCGCGCTCGACAACTCGTACGTGATGCAGGACCTCCGCGGCTTCCAGCAGGCCGTGCAGGTGCTCCACAACCCCGCGATGTTCACGGCCGTCCCGCGCATGGTCTGCGATTTTGGCCGGGAGTTCTTCACCGTCGACAACCAACCGACGCGCAAGGCGTACCAGATCCTCCGCGACGTGCGGAAGGAGCACATGAGCTACTGGGACCTCGTTAAGCTCGGCTCCCGCGCCGCCCGCGCCCTTTAACTTGTCATTGCGGAGGCGCGTCCGCGCCGACGCGGCCATCTCCTACGGTCTGCTAGTCTTTTGGAGATTGCTTCGCTGCGCTTGCAATGACAACTCTTTCCTGAACGATTGAGCCTCCCTATGCCCGACGACATCAAAACCCTGAGCATCGCCGAGCGGCTGGGCAAGGTCGCCTACCGCAACCAGGGCCGCGCCGAGGCCAAGCCGCACATCCTCGTCGACACCGACATCTGCAACTCGGTGTGCCCGCACAAGTGCACGACGTACGTCTGCCCGGCCAATTGCTATACGCTCGACGAGATGAACCAAGTGCATTTCCAGTTCGAGGACTGCATCGAGTGCGGGACCTGCATGTACGCCTGCGACCAGGGTGCTGTCGCGTGGAGCTACCCCGACCCCGAGGTCGGCCGCGGCGTAAACTGGAACCTCGGCTAGCCTCGACCTTTCGAGCGTACCCGCCGCTGAACCCCTTTTTCTGACATGGAGCTAGACATGGCGAAGCATCACTTCAACACCGACGACGCGTTTCTCTTCGAGCAGATGCTCGGTGAGGAGGACCGGCTCATCATGCAGTCCGCCCGCGACTACGCGCAGCAGAACCTGGAGCCGCGCGCGCTCGAAGGCAACCAGGACGAAGTCTTCCACGACGAGATCCCCGGCGAGATGGCCGAGATGGGTCTGCTGGGCGCGACGATCCCCGAGGAGTACGGAGGGCTCGGCGCGAGCTACACCGCCTACGGCCTCATCGCCCGCGAGCTGGAGCGTGTCGATTCCGGCTACCGCTCATTCGCGTCCGTACAGTCGTCGCTCGTGATGTACCCGATCTACGACTTCGGGACCGAGGACCAGCGCCAGCGCTTCCTCCCCCAACTCGCGAGCGCCGAGATGATCGGCTGCTTCGGCCTCACCGAGCCGAACCACGGCTCCGACCCCGGCTCGATGGAGACGACGGCGACGAAGGTCGACGGCGGCTTCGTGCTCAACGGCGCGAAGATGTGGATCACGAACTCCCCCATCGCCGACGTCGGCGTGGTGTGGGCGAAGTCGAAGGGGGACGGCGAGGACGGCGTGATCCGCGGCTTCCTCGTCGAGAAGGGGATGGACGGCTACACCGCGCCGAAGACGCACAACAAGATGTCGCTGCGCGCGAGCATCACCGGCGAGATGGTCTTCGACGACTGCTTCGTCCCCAACGAGAACGTCTTCCCCGAGATCC